>CANTYJ010000055.1 GCA_947854175.1 uncultured Turicimonas sp.
TTTGAATCCAAATAATCGAGAAATCGAGAGATTGGTGCGCCCAAAACATAAAAAGTCAACAAAAATGCCTAGAAGGACAAGGCTTTTAAAGAATTTAACTATACTAATCACAACATTGCTGGAGTTTCTGAGTTAGGTTCTAAAATTTTTTGAATTTATAGAACGCCCCTTAATAAAATCGGGGCACAATGAAAAAAGGACCGCGTTTGGCGGTCCTTTGCTATCTCTATAAGTCTTTAAAACTTAGAGCCAATTTCATTTGAAACAGCTAAAGCTGCAACCTTATTGAATAAGAAGTTTTGACCTTCTAACTTGGAACCTTTAGCGTAGTAGCGTCCTGGTCTGAAGACATGATCGCCTTTACCCGGAGCAATAAATGCAACTTTGGCCACGCCGTTTTCATGAGTCTTGATTCCGAAATCTCTTGGATCGACGTTAGATGGAATTGTTAATACAACAGCGGTGTTACGGGCTGTCTTAACTAGATTCCATGTACCATTGGCAACGGCTGGTTCTCCGGATGGTTTGCAGAAAATGGTGTCCCTTCTGACCGGAAGAATCGTGTATTTGCCGGAAGTTGCTTTGGACTCAGCTTTGTTAAAAGTAATACCGTAAGCATTGGAACCGACTCTTGGTTCATAACTTAAACAGTAGGGAACAGAACTAAAGTTTTCGACAATATCTTTAGGAGCCTTGGCATTTGTAAAGGACTCTCTTACCGGTAATACCATCTCGCCATTCACGAATTTTGTCACGGCTTTATAAGCAATTGAGCCCTTCGGGAAAGTTGCAGAACCGGCTTTTTCAGCATCGGCACTTTCTTTTCCGTCTTTAGTCTTTAAATAGTTGGCGATTTTTTGTCCGCTGACATCGAAAGCTTTAAGTTCCATGTCAATAACAACCGGGGCTTTTTTCAAGCCGTAGGAAAGTTGTACATCACCATTTTTCAGAAAAGTCACTCCAATGGGCTTTTCTAGCTTGACTTTACCTGTTGATGTGACAACACTTCCGGCATCGATTTGAGTGCTAGGAAGGCTTTCTTTACCCATTACCTGAACAAATTGATAGGAAGTCTTTCTTTTTGTCTTAACTTCTTTGACTTCCCAGGCAGAAATCTTCTTGCCGTCTACAGCATAAACTTCGTCCTGAAGAATTTGAGCCGTGCTTAAAGGTAATACAACGGGTTCTTTAGAGGCAGAACCAAAAAGATCTGAAAGAAAATCGGCATGGCTGACTGGAGCAAATGCAACGAGAGCTGCAGTCATGCAAGCCTGACAGGAAACAACTTTAAAATTCATGAACTTTTCCTTTACAACTAAATTACGCGATTGATTCAACCGTAACTCCGCAAATAATACTCCCAAGGAATGGTATTTCT
Source organism: uncultured Turicimonas sp. (assembly GCA_947854175.1). Taxonomy (GTDB): domain Bacteria; phylum Pseudomonadota; class Gammaproteobacteria; order Burkholderiales; family Burkholderiaceae_F; genus Turicimonas. The sequence continues at coordinate 1,379 of CANTYJ010000055.1, forward strand.
GGAAAAGGCTTAAGTGAAAATTACCTCCTGGTACTAAAGTGGGCGTAATGTGGGTAAAATGCTTTATGTCACCAACTTGTCATAATTGGTGAGTACCATTGGATAATAGCTATAACTTTAAAGATTTTATATGGACACGTTCTTAACCGCAGTAATGTTATTTTTAATGTTACTGGCAACTTTTAATTTGTTTGTGGGTGTAAGTAACGATGCAGTAAACTTCTTAGGTTCTGCATTGGGCTCAAGGGCAGCAAGCTTTAACCGTTGTATGTTTGTTGCAGCAGCCGGCGTTCTTTTAGGCTGTACCTTCTCCAGCGGAATGATGGAGATAGCTCGTAGCGGTATCTTTAACCCATCTTTATTTACGTTCTACGACGTCATGATTGTTTTCTTTGCAGTCATGATGACTGACGTTCTCCTCCTCGATACCTTTAATTCATTAGGTCTTCCAACTTCTACAACAGTTTCGATTGTTTTCGAATTGTTGGGTGGGGCTGTTATCACTGCCTGCTATAAACTGTGGACAACCACCGGAACACTCGCAGGTTTGGGAGACTACATTAATAATGAGAAAGCTCTCAGTATTATTTTCGGTATTCTTTCCTCTGTGATTATCGCCTTCACCTGCGGTTTAATCATTCAGTGGATTATCCGCATGATTTTCTCCTTCAAGTTCCAGAAGATGTATAAATACATCGGTGGACTTTATTCCGGATTCTGCCTGACAGCTATTTTCTACTTCTTAGTAGTTAAAGGAGCCAAAGGCGCTTCTTTTATGACTCCGGAACTGCTCGCTTGGATTAACACCAATACAACCGAGATCCTTTTAACCTGCTTCATTGGAAGTACGGTAGTCATTCAGTTGCTGATTTGGTTCTTTAACTACAACGCACTTCGCTTGGTTATTTTGTCAGGTACTTTCTCCCTGGCTTTTGCCTTTGCAGGAAATGACTTGGTCAACTTCGTCGGTGTACCTTTAGCAGCTCTTCAAAGTGTCCAGATAGCAGATGCTGCCCACGCAATGAACTCCGCTCTTAACCCGACAAACTTCTACATGGCGGGGCTGAAAGAAAGTGTCCAGACACCGACTATTTATTTAGTCGTTTCAGGTTTAATTATGGTCGCAACCCTATGGTTCAGCCCCAAAGCCAGGCGTGTTGTACAGACAGCGATTAATCTTTCTGCAAGTGAACGCAATGATAAGGAACAATTCGGTTCAACCGTTACAGGCCGGGTACTGGTTCGTTCTGCCTTGAATGCAAACAGAGTTGTTAATCAGATTCTTCCTAAATCCGTTTTGCAGGCAATCGATAGCAGAATGGAAAAACCACGTCTCCAAAAAGGCGAAATTCCTTTGCCTTTCGACCAGGTTCGTGCCTCTGTCAATCTGGTTTTGGCAAGTATCCTTATTGCGATGGCGACCTCAATGAAGTTGCCGCTGTCAACAACTTATGTAACCTTTATGGTTGCAATGGGTAGCTCGTTAGCGGATGGTGCCTGGGATAGAGAAACGGCGGTTTACCGTATTTCCGGTGTACTCGCGGTTATTAGCGGTTGGTTCCTCACTGCCTTTACAGCATTTTTTGCTTGTGGAATCTTTGCAGTCTTCTGTTTGTGGTTAGGCGCCTGGTTTATGGTCCCCGCCGGTTTGGTTGTTGTTACACTCCTGATTAAATCCAATTTCTTTGATGCTAAGAAGAAAGAAGAGCAGGCTGAGCTCGAAATTTCTCCTCAGATTAGTCGTGAAGAACTTAGAAAGAAGCTTAATAATGCAATTGGTCTGAATCTTGAAAAGACCGTTGTTATTTTCTCTAATTCTGTCAAGGCTCTCTTAGACGAAGACCTTAGCGCTCTGAGAAATAATAGAAATAAAGCCCAGGCTTTATTAGACAAGATCTCCTTGATGAGAAGCCGCTATTACATGATGATTGTTCATGGTAAGGAAGGTGATTACGATGCACGTAATTACTACTATCGAACATTCTCTAATATGAAAGACGTTGCAGCTTTGCTGACTAAAGTTGTGACATTGATGGATGATCATATTGCCAATTCTCACTCCGTATTCAAGGGAGTTCTAAGACAGAATCTCTTGAAGTCCATCGGGGATTTAATGAGTCTGCAGAAAACATTGGATAGTTATGTCCGCTCCGGTTCTATGAGCGATGATGTTCTGTTAAGACTTTCCAATACCAACCTTGAAGAAGTCAATATGTATCAGTTGGAGTTAATGAAGCAGATTGAACAGACACAGATGCCGTTGCATCGTTCTGAACTCTATTTATCTTTACTTCAGTTCTACAGAGAAGTAGTTAACCGTTATACAGTAATTGTTCTTCTTCAGCGTGAACTCAATCATATGTTGCAGGAACCAATCCAATCGGCAACTCCGGTCAATGACAGTCCTGTAGCGAAGTCATAAAAGATTAGGTTCTTTCTTTTACAAAACCGCCTGGAAAAAACAGGCGGTTTTAATTTGTCCTGAGACCAATAGTTAAACTTAAATAGCTATTTTTTCTCCGGCAGAAATTTTGCCTGAGTGCTGAAAGATGAATATTTTTCCGTTTTGCTCCGGAACAACGCTCAATTGCACTTCAAATTTTTCAGAGCGTTTCCATAATTTGCATCGACTGAGCAAATTGCATTAACAATTAACTTCAAAAATTTGACCATTTCGGTACAGAGTAGAAGTTGACTTCCTTGGATCCTTCTATATTGCTCGGGATGATAATAAGGAGGATAGAATGGATCTAAAGGAAATTAAATCACCAAAAGATTTAAAAAACATGCAGATATCAGAATTCCGCCGTTTAGCGGATCAAATTCGTTTTGGTGTTTTAAACCGGACCAGTAAAATCGGTGGCCACGTTGGCCCAAACTTAGGTGACGTAGAAGCTATCATCGCAATGCATTACGTTTTTGATGCACCGAAAGATAAAATCGTCATTGACGTCTCTCACGAGGCTTTTCCGCATAAAATGCTCACCGGCCGGGCTTACGGCTATTTTACTGAAGAAGGATTTAAAGAAATCGGAGAGTTTTCCAGTCCTAAAGAAAGCCCTGAATATGACCTGTTTTACGCCGGCCATACATCTCCTTCTATCGGATTGGCATTTGGCTTAGCCAAGGCCAGGGACCTCAAAAAAGAAAAATATAACGTTATCGCATTTATTGGTGACGGTTCTTTAAGCGGCGGTGTTGCTTTTGAAGGTTTGGATGCCGCAGCGGAACTTAATTCAAATTTCATTGTGATTGTCAATGACAATCAAATGGCTATCGCAGAAAATCACGGTGGTCTCTATAAAAACCTGGAAGAGCTTAGAGAAACAAACGGTACCAGCGAAAATAATATTTTCAAAGCACTTGGATATGACTACATCTATGTCCGGGATGCCAATGAAATTAAAAATGTGATTGACGCATTCAAGGCAGTCAAAGATTACGATAAACCGGTGGTGGTTCATCTCAATACCATGAAAGGTCTTGGATTTATACCGGCAGAGGAATACCGGGAAGAATTCCATTCACGTGAGCCATACTCTTTAGGAAACGGAGCGCTTCTACATCCTCAGACCTCTCCGGATTACATGTCAATTACCAGAGACTATCTCTTAAAGAAAGCAAAAGAAAATCCTGAGTTGCTTGTCATTTCATCGGCTACTCCTGAAGCTTTTGATTTCATGGAAGAGCAACGTAAACAGTTAGGAAATCAATATGTGGATGTCGCAATTGCCGAACAGCTTGGCGTAAGTACGATGGCCGGGGCTGCAAGAGGAGGTATCAAAGTTGTCTACCCGGTTGTTGCAACCTTCCTTCAAAGAGCATTTGATCAACATGAACAGGACTGGGCAATGAATAACAGTCCTGCAACCATGTTGGTTCTTCACTCAGGCATTCGTGCCATGAATGACCTGACTCATTTGGGCTTTTGGGATATTCCGATGCTCACTGCGATTCCTGACATCGTCTATCTTGCTCCGACTAATGTTGAAGAATATTTGGCCATGGTGGATTGGAGTATTTTGCAGAACCGGTACAAAGTGGCTATCCGTGTTCCGACTTATTCTTTGGAGCACGCCACGGAACCGGTTGATACTGATTACAGCGATTTAAATAAATTCAAAGTGGTTAAGAAAGGCAAAGATGTTGCCGTCATTGCAGCAGGAGACTTCTTCGTTAAAGGACAACAAGTTGTTGAATTGCTATCCAAAGAAGGAATTGATGCAACGTTGATTAATCCGAGATTCATTTCAGGAGTTGATGAAGATTTACTTCAATCTCTTAAGGCAGACCATAAATTGGTGGTGACGTTGGAGGACGGTTCTCTGGAAGGAGGATTCGGAAGCAGGGTGGCTATGGAAGTGGCTAAGTCCGGTATGAAGTGTTTAACCTTCGGATTAGAGAAGAAGTTTGTAGACAGATACGATGCGGATGCCTTAGAAAAAGCCAACAACCTTCAGCCGGAACAAATTGTTGCTGAGGTACTTTCCGGATTACATTCTTAAACTTTCGAAGTTTAGAGTTTCTTTGTTAAGGAACTCGGTCAAAAAAAAGCCGCTCTACGAAATGTACAGCGGCTTTTGCAATGGTCAGACGTTATTCAGTTTTAGTCTGAATTTGTTCCATTACCATCGCTTCTTCAGAGACAGGCTTACGGACTCTCTTACGGCCAAGTTTTGGCTTCGGTGCTTCGTAGGCAGGTTCGTCAGAAGCTTTTGTAGAAACGAGCTCCAATGCCGGTTCTTCAGAACGGGTTGCCTTGAATTTTTCTGTTTTAGCCGGAGAGGCTTCTACAGGTTGGGACTCAGAGCTTTCGTGATGGCCCGAGAATTCAGCTTTGAAGGAAATACCGTCATCTGCTTTTTGAGGAACAGCTTTAACCGGTTCTATCTGTTTAGGAGCCGTTTCTGCAACGGTTGTAGCTTCAACTTTTCCGGTAGCTGACGGACTCTCTTTGATTTCAGCAGGTTCAGAAGTTGCTGATGCTTCTGCTGTCTTTACCTGTGAATTCTCTACGTTTCTCCGGTCGGGTCTGCCTCGGCGTGTTCTGTATGGATTGTGCCTGAACTGCTTGCTTCCCTTTTCAGAAAGTCTCAAGGACTCAGTTTTAACCTCGGGAGTTTCAACGGTTATTCCGGTCAAATCAGAGGCTTCCTGATGAGGAATGAAGGCCCTGACTTCATCGAGCACAGCTTCTTCAACAGCTGCTGTTACAGGTGCAACGGCAACAGGAGGTGTTTCCGGAATGATTTTTTCAATCATTTCAGTCTGTTCAGAACGTTCTTTTCTCTGGCGGCGAGGCTTTTTACTGTTAAAGTCGCCTTTAACGTTCTCTTCCTTGGCAGCAGGGACATTGTCTTCTGTAGCCTGAACATTATTCTCTTCTTTGCGAGAAATAGTTTCTGTAACGGCTGGAACAACGACCTGCAAGGCTTTGGAGGTTTCAGCCTCTTTAACCTCTGTTACTGTTTTTACGGCTACCGGAGCAGCTTTAGATTCTGCCTTTTCTACAACCGGTGTTTTTGCCGGTTTTGGTTCAGCTTTTTGCTCGGCTGTGTCTGTAGCAGTAGCTACTGCCGCGGCTGCTGCAGCTTCAGCTCTTCTCTGTTTTCTCGCTTCAGCTCTTTCACGTCGGGCTTCTTCGCGGCTGGCGGATAACTTCTGGTTTTTGTTATCTGTCTTTTCAGTGCGTTCGGCTCTGGAATTGTCTTTTGTTTCCTTAGTCTTTGAAGAGTTTCTTCTATCCTGCTTGTCGTTCTTGGCAGACTGCTTACTGCGTTTGCTGTCCTGCTTTCTGGAAGACTTAGAATCTCTCGTGTTCTTAGTCTTTTCTTTCTTTACTTCCTCTTCTTTCTTGTCTCCGCCGAAGAAGAAATTAAAGATCTTAGAAAGGAAAGATGCTTCTTCTTTCTTTACTTCAGGTTTCGCTTTTTTCTGCTCAACATGCTTAGGAGCTTCTTCTCTGGCAGGTAAGCCTTTAATGACAGGAACCTGTTTAGGTCTTTCACTGTTGTGGGGCTTCTGAGCTAAAGAGTAGGGATCCTTTGCTTCCGTATCAAGTTCTTCGACACGTTCATAGCTGGGAAGAACGGAATCGAGTCTTTCATCGTCCGGTCTTAATCTTTCAATCCTGTAATGAGGAGTTTCCAGAGACTTGTTCGGAATCAGGAACACCTTAATCTTATGACGGTGTTCAATCTTGGCAATGTCATCACGCTTTTCATTCAAAAGGAAGGTACCGACATCGACAGGAACTTGAGCCTGCATGGCTGCCGTACCGTCTTTAAGAGCTTCTTCCTGAAGAATACGGAGAACCTGAATAGCGCTGGACTCTGTATCACGGATAACACCGACGCCATTGCAACGCGGGCAGGTAATGTGGCTGCCTTCGTAAAGGGTTGGTCTAAGTCTCTGGCGGGAAACTTCCATCAGACCGAATCTGGAAATTTTGGCAGCTTGGACTCTGGCTCTGTCATTCTTGAGCTCTTCTTTCATTTTGAGCTCAAGTTCTCTCTGATTGTTTGGATTTTCCATATCAATAAAATCGATAACAATCAGACCGCCAAGGTCACGAAGTCTCATCTGACGGGCAACTTCTTCAGCTGCTTCCATATTGGTTTTGAAGGCAGTTTCTTCAATGTCAGCACCGCGGGTAGACTTGGCTGAGTTAACGTCAATAGCAACCAAAGCTTCAGTATGGTCAATAACAATAGCACCACCTGATGGCAGAGGAACTGTTCTGGAGTAGGCGGTCTCAATCTGCTTTTCAATCAGGAAGCGGGTGAACAATGGGATGTCGTCGCGGTATCTCTTAACTCTGTCAACCATGTCCGGCATGACGTGGGCCATGAACTGCTTTGCCTGTTCATAAATTTCATCTGTATCAACAAGAATTTCGCTGATTTCCGGATGGAAATAGTCACGGATGGCACGAATAACCAGATTGCTTTCTTCAACGATGAGAAAAGGTGCGGGATTAATGCGCTTTAAAGGTTTACCGTTGATTGTCGGTGTGTCGACAATATTGCCTTTGGAATCTTCATATTGCGGTTTGGCTGCATCGTCAATGGCTGTCCAAAGCTTTAAGAGGTAGTCAAGGTCCCACTGGAGTTCTTCCACACTACGGCCGATACCGGCTGTACGGGCAATTAAACTCATTCCTTTCGGATATTTAAGCTTGGAGAGGTTCTCTTTGAGTTCTTCTCTCTCTTCACCTTCGATTCGTCTGCTGACGCCACCGCCTCTCGGATTATTCGGCATCAACACAAGATAACGTCCGGCCAACGAAATGAAAGTGGTTAAGGCTGCGCCCTTATTGCCTCTTTCTTCTTTTTCAACCTGGACGATAAGTTCCATGCCTTCGCTCACAGCTTCCTTAATGGTTGCTGTTCTGTAATCAACATCTTTGTTGAAATAAGCTCGGGAAATCTCTTTGAATGGAAGGAACCCGTGTCTTTCCTCGCCATAATCGACGAAACAGGCCTCCAGAGAAGGTTCGACTTTGGTGATAATTCCTTTGTAGATATTGGATTTTCGTTGTTCACGACCGGCTGATTCCAAATCCATATCGATCAGTTGTTGGCCGTCAACAATACTGACACGCAACTCTTCAGGATGCGTGGCATTAAATAACATACGTTTCATCAAGCACTCCGTGATCTCTTACGCGGATCGTAGGCGTGCTGAAAAAAACTGCCGGATGAAGCAGAAAAAATGGGCAAAAAAGTGGTGAACCGTACTCATGACGGTCATTGTTCAACAGCCGTCTGGGCCGGTTCTGCATTCGGATATGCTGTCTTTCTTTTTAAAGAAGAAAGTTACACAGCCTCTTCCATGACTAGAAACAAACAAAACAACCTACCTTTTTAATTAAACCAATTAATAATGACTTCTTCTTTGGTCTGCAGTCTCAACCGGATCCTGCACAACCATAACAACAAAATTCTTTTCAGCAAGACGCTTTACAAACGAAAACGTCACCGAAGAACTTAGTGAGTTCTCTCGGATTTATGTTCAATTCAAAGCGACCGGTTGGCAGTTCAGGAGCCCAATTTCATAGCAGGTGAAAAAATGGCAGTCCGGAAAGGCTACAATCGACGCTACAAGAGAGAATGTATTAGGGACAATGTCTATTTCTGCAATTACGTTGTGGCCTAAGCATAAAACTTTTAAGTTAATGCGGCACCTTCAAACACCTAGTAATTCTTCTCGGAGATGAATTTTAAATCAAATGGGCTTTACGCGCCATTCATAAACCGAAATGGATAAAAAAGTGGTTACTAATGGAAAGAAAGGGTCTAGACCTAGTAAAACAAGAAAAGGAAGTGAGGTCTTAGCCCGGATTAGACAGAAACCGGAAACAAAAAGGGTGGAAAAATCGTCAGCTGTCAGTTCTGAGGGACTCTCAAAAGTACAGAAAGTATCAATAACAGATAAGAATGATGGTCAACGGCTTGATAACTTTCTAATCTCCTTCCTCAAAGGTGTACCTAAATCTCATATTTACCGGATTGTCCGCGCCGGAGAGGTTCGAATCAACAAAGGAAGAGCCAAAGTTGATACGAAGCTAAGTCTGGGGGATGAAGTCAGAATACCGCCTATCCGCTTAGGAGAAGAACCTAAACATTATGTACCTCCTATAACACCTTCAGCGATGCCCAATATTCTTTACGAAGATGACCACCTTTTGATTGTGGATAAGCCTGCAGGGATGGCTTGTCATGGAGGAAGCGGGATTTCCTACGGATTGATTGAAAGAATGAGAATCTCTCTGGGTGAAGATAAGTTTCTTGAGTTGGCTCATCGCTTGGATCGTGATACCTCCGGTGCGATTATTTTAGCCAAGACAAGAAAAGCCTTAGTCAGACTTCACGAAATGATGAGAGAAGGCGAAGTTAAAAAATTCTACCTGACATTGGTCAAAGGGGATTGGGTCAATGATCGGCAACATGTGAAGCTTCCCTTGCATAAATTTCTTACATCATCCGGAGAACGAAGAGTCAGAGTTGATGAGGAAGAAGGGCTCCCAAGCCATAGCATCTTTACTTTAATAGAAAGATTCGGGTTAGTTTCTTTTCTTGAAGTAGAACTCAAGACAGGTAGGACTCATCAAATCAGAGTGCATGCTCAGGCCAACGGCTTCCCACTGGTCGGAGATGATAAGTATGGAGACTTCGACTTTAATGAGCAAGTAGAAAAAGGACTCTTGGGAATACCTTTCAAAAGGATGTTTTTACATTCACACAAAATTGAATTTAATCATCCCGTCAACGGAAACAAAATGATCATTGAATGTCCTTTGCCGAAAGAGTGTTCCCAATTAATCCAAACGCTAAGAAAAAATGAAAACAGGTAAAAAAATATTAATGTTTGACTTTGATGGAACACTATTTGATTCCATCCGAGGATTGTCAGAAGCAGAAGTTAACGCGGTCAAAGAAATGGGATGGAAGCCGATCACTCTGGACTATGCCAAAGGCACGATTGGTTTGAGCTTAAGCACGATATATGAAAATCTCACTGGTGATAAAACCCATTCCAAGCTGGATGAATTTACTGCCAGGTTCAACAACTATTTCTTCAAAAAAGTTCCTGAAATCGGTTTTTTCTCTGGTATAGAAGAAATGTTGTTAAAACTCAAGGACCATGGTTTTATTCTGACAATAGCTACTGGCAAAGGACGTCAAAGTCTGGATCGTTTAGATTCCATGTTGAAGTTTGAAAGGTTTTTTGCAGCTAACATTGGACCGAATGAGTCAGCACCAAAACCGGACCCGCTCATGGTTTACAAGCTACTTGAAAAGTTCGGAATGAAACCTGAAGAGGCCGTTGTCATTGGCGACTCTGAACACGATATGAGAATGGCTGCAAACGCCGGTGTTGATGCAATAGCTGTAACTTACGGAGCTTCCGGCGAAGAAGAACTTAAGCGGTTTAACCCAATAGCGATTGCTCATTCTGTAAAGGAGCTAGAGCAGATTCTTCTCAAAATGTAGTTCATCGAAATACAACTATCTCAAAATAGAGGTTGTCTTACCCAATAAGTAAGAAAAAGTCCGGGATAAAAATACCATCCCGGACCGGTCTGTCCTAGCGCTTAATAGTCCGAAGAACTATCGCTGCCATTAACAAGGTGACCGGAAAAGTTCCTTCAAAATTGACAAAATAGTCGTTATTGTCTGACAATTCGATCAACACGATAAGGAGCAGTAATGTCGTGTAGGGTGAATTTTCACGACTATCTCCTTGTTTCTGAGGCTCATTTCCTTCCCCAAGGATTTGGGCCTGGTGTTTATCAGCCTTCAAATTTCATGGAGATTAAAATCGAAGGAGTTTCTGCCGGAATTTGTTCCGACATTCCCAATAAACTTTTCCTTCCTCCACTGAGAAAGTTGGCGGATTTTACTTGACTATCTAACAGTACTAATTCAGAAATGTACCTCTTGTTTTTAGCAAAGATGGTTAATGTAAACGAGTAGCGTTTCACTCAATAGATTTTGGTCCGACTTGCTAATTAAAAATTTGGCTTTGATTTTGATACCTAATGCGGTGTGGGCTTTTTTCTGAAGATAATCTTATGATTCCGGGCAGTTAAACAGAATCGAAGAAACACTGATACGAACCGAACCCGCTGGTTACCCGGAATTGAAAAATCAGTCTAACGAGGCTTCCTGGTGCTATTTTTCATGAAAATACTCTTAGTTTCCTGCCGAAATTTCTTTTGACCCAATAGCCCAAAAATGGTCGGAAGTTTGGGAAGCTCTCCATGACAAGATTTCCATTCTGCGACTGTCTTCGTTTTTATGGATTCATCTTTGCCGGTGATGTCGGTTGCAATAAGAATAAGAGTATCCGGCTGACAATTTAAAACCAGATCTTTTAGAAGCTGATTGTTACGGTAAGGTGTTTCAATAAAAAGTTGGGTTTCTCCTTCTCCATTACTGCTTTTTCTTTCAAGCTCTTTGATGGTTTTTGAGCGTTCCGGTTCTTTAACCGGAATATAGCCACAGAAACTAAAATGTTGACCGTCCAGACCGGAGGCCATCAAAGCTAAAATCATGGAGCACGGACCGATTAAGGGTTTGACTCTGTAATTTAAAAATTGGGCTCTCCTTACGACCTGAGCTCCGGGATCAGCGATTCCCGGACACCCTGCTTCACTCAATATTCCAATGTCATGCCCTGCTTTAATTGGCTCTAACCATCTATCAACCAACAAAATATCTGGCCGATGACCAATTTCTACAATAGAAAGTTCTGAAATAGGTTTCGGGTGTCCTGCTTTTTTTAGAAATGCCCGTGCTGACTTTGCGTTTTCGGCCAGAAAATACTCCAGCCGGCAAGCCGCATCAATAGTCGATTGAGGAAGGCTGTCTTGTAAATCTGATTCCGAAATCGGAACCGGGAGCATGATGATTGAACCGGTCACAACAATAAATCCTGCTGATAATAGAAATATTTCTCAAGGCGCCCGCCGGGTAAAGCCGGCAGGCTTAATCTAACTAGATCTTAAAGCCCCGGTAAAACTTGAACACCTGCTTTTGATAGCATGGATGTTAGTTCAATCAGCGGAAGACCAATAATGGCGGTCGGATCGTCAGATTGAAATTTGGAAATTAAGGCAATACCCATTTTTTCCAGTTTGGCCGAGCCGGCACAGTTAAACGGTTTTTCCAGATCGGCATAAGCCTCAATGGTTTCTTTCTCTAATTCACGCATATGAATGACGGTGTCAACGACAACGGATTGTTCGTTGCCATTGATATCAATAACAGTCACCGCCGTGTGGAATACCAGCTTTTTCCCTGACATTTCAGTCAACTGCTTGATGCAGTTTTCACGGTTTCCCGGTTTTCCAAGACATTTGCCGTCAAGGTTTAAAACTTGATCAGAACCGATAACAACGGCACCCGGATGCTTCAAAGCAACTGCTCTGGCTTTTAATTTGGATAGACGAAGAGAAAGATCAAACGGTGTCTCCTCTTTGAGCGCACTTTCATCCACACTAGGAGAGTCAGTGATAAAGTCCACATGAAGTCTTTCGAGAAGCTCCTTTCTATAAGGAGAGCTCGAACCAAGAATTAGGGTAGGTTTGGAATTCATTTTCAATACCGAAAAAATGTTTGGTGTATTGTAAGACTCACCGATAATTAAATGAAGGAAAAACAATGACTGAGTTGCTCAAGTCGACAGATTACGTGGATGTATACCGTCTTTCCAGAGATAAAAAAGTTATTTCAGGCTCAGTTCGTCTCGCAGATATGAAGCGATTGGCCGAGATGGCTCTGAATCCTGATGAAGTATTTGATTACAAAATTACCGGGATGACCGGTAAATTGGGATGGCCCGGAGCTGTAGTTGCAATCGGCGGGATGGTGCAGGTTCCCTGCAATCGTTGTAATAAGCCCGTTGATGTAAAAATCGAACGTAATGTAATCTTTCGTTTCGCTAAAAATGAGGAAGAGGCAGATGCTATTCCTATAGAGGAAGACGATGATACAGAGGTCATTGTCGGTAGCGAAAAGCTCAATATCATGAACTGGCTGGAAGAGGAAATTATTCTTTCTATCCCTCTGGTTCCGGCTCATGACTATGCCTGCTTGGCCGGAACTAAAACGGAAACTGCCGAGGAAGAAATTGAAAAACCGAACCCCTTTGCAAAACTCAAAGGAATGACCGGTTTGCGTAAAGGCTAAATTTAGTATAAAATCCGCAACTTTCGTAAAAGCGAGAAGTGTTTAGGACAACTCGCTTAAAGTTTATTTATTAATTCGTGGGGTTTAACCATGGCTGTTCAGCAAAATAAAAAGTCTACTAACAAACGCGGAAATCACCGTGCACATGATTTCCTGACAAATCCTCCGCTTGCTGTCGAACCGACAACAGGTGAAGTTCATCGTCGTCACCACATTTCCTCTACCGGTTTCTACCGTGGTAAGAAAGTTGTTGCTACTAAGGCAGGCGACGAAGAATAAGTTTCCTTGATTCATTCACCTCTCTCATTCGAGACCCACGTCGGACGATGCGGAGGCGGGAAAAAAGAGACAGGCAGGTTGTTTAGGCGATCTGCCTTTTTTGTTACAAAATTACTAACTAAAAATTGCTTACAACAGACGTTGTCGGATTGTTGTTGAAATTTGAAGAGTTCTGAAGTTAACTGACGGTAACTTCATCCTTTTTCCTTCAATTTGTTGTATCTGGTCTCTTAGCTCAAAGTCACGTGACCGCAATGGGCCTTTTTAGACTCTTCATAGGACCTTGTATTGCGGTAATCTTACGCAAAAGTTTAATTTAAGGTACTTAAGAAATTGGAAAACAAAATCTACTCACGGATCCTCTCCACGGGTTCGGCTTTGCCTAAAAACTGTGTATCCAATTCAGATTTGGCAGAGAAATTAAGCCGGGAGGGAGTCGAAACTAGTAATGAATGGATATTGACCCGCACCGGAATTGAACAGCGTTATCTTGCTGATGAAACAGAAACTACGGTGTCTTTAGCAGCTCAAGCCGGTCAGCAGGCTCTTGAAAGAGCTAATCTGGCTCCTTCCGAAATCGATTTAATCATCATTGCAACAACAACTCCGGATAATATTTTCCCTAGTTGCGCCTGTCAGGTTCAGGCCCAACTTGGTTGTACCAACGCAGCAGCCTTCGATTTGCAGGCAGTCTGCTCCGGTTTTGCTTATTCCATGTGCACGGCAGATGCCATGATTAAAAGTGGCAATTTTAAAAAAGTAATGGTTATTGGAGCAGAAGTACTTTCCAGAATTCTTGACTGGAAGGATCGGACCACTTGTGTGCTGTTTGGAGACGGGGCAGGCGCTGTGATTCTTTCTGCGTCTGATGAGCCCGGTATTCTCTCTTATAAAATGAGTGCTGACGGCGTAATCGGCGGAAAAGTACTGAGAACAGATGCACGAATCGATCAGGGCAAAATCGTCGGTAATCCGTACATATACATGGACGGAAAAGCTGTTTTTAAAGCGGCAATCGAAAAAATGACAGAAAGCGGTAAGGAAGCGATGGAAAAAGCCGGGATCAGCCCGAATCAAATCAGCCTCTTCGTACCGCATCAGGCGAACCTGAGAATCATGAACGTGGTGACAGAAAAACTTGGTATTAACAAAGAAAACATGATGATCAGTGTTAATACACACGGTAATACCTCCGCTGCCAGTATTCCTCTGGCACTTGATAAAGCAGTAACTTCAGGACGCCTCAAGCGCGGTGATTTGGCTCTTTTACAAGGCGTTGGCGGTGGTTTTACCTGGGCCAGTGTTCTACTCAAATACTAGGAGAATTTAATGACAGCAAATTTTGCGTTCGTTTTTCCGGGGCAGGGAAGTCAATCGGTCGGAATGCTTGACTCTTTCTCTGATATTCCGGTCGTCCGTCAGACAATTGAAGAAGCAAATGAAGCTCTTGGATTTGATCTGGGAAAATTAATTGCAGAAGGACCGGCCGAAGAACTTAATCTGACGGTTAATACACAGCCGGCTTTGTTAACAGGCTCGGTGGCCATGTACCGTTATTATCTTTCTCTTGGCGGTAAGGTTCCTTCCCTGATGGCCGGCCATAGCCTCGGCGAATACTCTGCTCTGGTGGCCGCAGGTGCATTAGATTTCAAAGATGCTGTCAGACTTGTTCGTTTCAGAGCAGAACAGATGCAAAAAGCAGTGCCCGTCGGAGAAGGCTCCATGTCTGCTATCCTCGGCCTTGAAGATGACAAAGTCCGTGAAGTGTGCCTTCAGGCTTCTGCCGGAGGGGTCGTCGAACCGGTTAATTTCAACACACCCGGCCAGGTCGTTATCGCAGGGCAGGTGGAGCCTTTGAAAAAAGCAATGGAACTTGCTCTTGAAGCCGGCGCACGACGTGCGCTGCCTTTAAAAGTATCCGGGCCTTTCCATTCAAGTCTGATGAAGCCGGCTGCAGATGCTCTCAAGATAAGACTTGAAGAAGTAACTGTAAAAGAACCGCAGATTCCGGTGCTTCATAATGTTGATGTTAAGACCAGGGAGCAAGAGGCCGATATTAAAGATGCGCTCGCAAGACAGGTTGCCAGTGCCGTCCTCTGGGCCGATACCGTCCGTGAAATGGAAAAACTGGGAATCGCCACATTATATGAATGCGGTCCCGGAGCAGCTTTAACAGGAATGGTCAAACGTATTACTCCGAACATCAAGGCTTTCTCTCTAAATAATAAGGAAGCGGTTGAAAAGGCCGCTCAACAAACGAAGGAACTTAATTAAATTATGACAACAACTATCTTTACTCCGGAGGCTTTAGCCGGGGAAACTGTCGTAGTAACCGGTGCTTCTAGAGGAATCGGTGCAGCAATTTTTGAGGCATGCCTTAAGGCCGGCGCAACGGTTATCGGAACAGCAACATCTGAATCGGGTGCTGAAAAAATTTCTGCTCATGCCAAAGAACTTGGTCTTAAAGGTTATGGCAAAGTTCTTAATATCGCAGACAGAGCAGCAACAGATGCTTTTGCTGCTGAGGTAGAAAAAGAATTCGGTGCAGTCTCCGTTCTCATCAATAACGCCGGAATTACTAGAGATACACTGGCTTTGAGAATGAAAGACGAACAGTGGGATGCTGTTATCGAAACTAACCTCACCGGAACGTTCCGCCTGACCCGTTGCTTCTTAAAGTCAATGATGAAAGCACGAAGAGGCAAAATTATTAACCTTTCCTCTATTGTCGGAATGATGGGTAATGCCGGCCAAGCTAATTATGCTGCTACTAAGGCCGGTGTAATTGCCATGAGCAAATCAATTGCCAGAGAGCTTGGTGCAAGAGGTATTACTGTTAACTGTATCGCCCCCGGATTCATCGCCACTGACATGACAGACGCTTTGTCTGAAGATCAGAAAAAAGCATTGTCTTCCCAGATTCCTCTCGGACGACTTGGCTCTGTGAATGATATCGCTAACGTAGCGGTATTTCTTGCTTCAGATGCCGCCTCCTACATTACAGGACAAGTTCTGGAAGTAAACGGTGGTATGAGAATGTAGTTCAGAATGCAACCGCCAATGTTGAAATTGGTTGCAACTGAAATGACTTTGAGCTGAAAGTGGACCTTTTTTAGTGCTCCATAGAATAATCGGCTCTGTTAAAATAATCGAATTGGCTTGAGAAAGGCCTAAAGAATTTTTTTAGTTAACTTAAAAAAGGATAAAAAATGGACAATATCGAACAACAAGTCAAGAAAGTCGTTGCTGAACAGTTGAGCATCAATGAAGCTGACATCAAAAACGACAGCGCTTTCATCGCTGACCTTGGTGCTGATTCACTTGACACAGTTGAACTTGTAATGGCTTTGGAAGATAAATTCGGTATCGAAATTCCTGATGACCAGCAGGAAAAAATCCAGACCGTTCAGGACGCTATCAACTTCATCGAGGCTAACAAGAAGGCCTAATTAACAGTCGCCCAAGGAGAGACGAATGCGTAGAGTCGTAATTACCGGCCTCGGTATGGTTAGTCCGTTGGGAAATGATGTACAGACCAGTTGGAACAACGCCTTAGCCGGTAAATCCGGTGTGTCCAAAATCACACAGTTTGATGCTTCTGCTTTCGGCTCTCAGATTGCCGGTGAAGTTAAAGGCTTTGAGGTAGAAAAATTTCTTCCTGCAAAAGAAGCTCGTCGTTTCGACCGTTTTATTCATTTCGGTGTAGCTGCCGGACTGATGGCATTGGATGACAGTGGTCTTGTAATCGATGATTCCTTTGCTGATCGTGTCGGTTGTGCTGTCGGTAGTGGTATTGGCGGACTTCCGGAAATCTGCAGAAACTATCAGTTGTATATCGACCGTGGTGCCCGCAGAATTTCTCCGTTCCTGATCACCGGCTGTATCGGAAATATGGTTTCCGGACAACTTTCCATCATGCGTAACCTGAAAGGACCGAGCGTTGCTTATGCAACCGCTTGTTCTACAGGCCTTCACAGTATTGGTGAAGCAATGTGGATGATTAAGCGCGGAGATGCCGATGTGATGCTTGCCGGCGGTGCTGAATCAACTGTCTGCCCTTTGGGTATCGGCGGTTTTGATTCCATGCATGCTTTATCAAGACGCAATGACAGTCCAGAGACCGCATCACGTCCTTTCGATAAGGACAGAGACGGTTTCGTTCTCGGTGAAGGTGCCGGTGTCATGGTACTTGAAGAGTATGAATCGGCTGTCAAGCGCGGCGCCAAAATCTATGCCGAGGTTCTCGGTTATGGATTGACCGCTGATGCTCATCACATCACAACTCCGAGTACCGATGGCCCGAGACGTTGTATGGAAAACGCCTTACGTCAGGCAGGGATCAATCCTGATGAAGTCGATTACCTCAACGCTCACGGCACAAGTACCGTAGTAGGCGACGTAAACGAAACCAAGGCAATTAAAGAAGCATTCGGAGAACACGCCAAACAAATGGTCGTGAACTCGACTAAATCGATGACCGGTCACTTACTTGGTGGTGCCGGTGGAATCGAAGCCATTTTTACTGCATTGGCTTTGAAAAACCAGGTATCTCCTCCGACCATCAATATTTTTGAACAGGACCCGGAATGTGATTTGGATTATTGTGCAAATACGGCTCGTGATATGAAGATCCGTTATGCCATGAAGAATTCTTTCGGATTCGGAGGAACTAATAGCTCTATCGTGCTCGGTTCAGTTTAACTTCCGTGTCTAATAGACTATTTTTTGGGTACGTTCTCGAAGCGTACCCTTTCGCATTTTTTTAGAACAACTTGTCCATATTGATTAAGACTTGATCCTGAGCAACATGGACAGGTAGCTCAACGTGAATACGAACATGCAAAATATTAGAAATTTTTCCATCATCGCTCACATCGATCACGGAAAATCCACCTTAGCCGACCGCTTGATTCAGCGGTGTGGCGGCCTCTCTGACAGAGAAATGGAATCCCAGGTTTTGGACTCCATGGATCTTGAAAAAGAAAGAGGAATTACGATTAAGGCTCAGACCGCTTCCTTGAATTACAAAGCCAAGGACGGCAAAACCTATCAGTTAAATTTGATTGATACTCCGGGACACGTTGACTTTAGCTACGAAGTCAGCCGGTCTTTATCTGCTTGTGAAGGCGCTCTTCTGGTCGTGGATGCCACCCAGGGCGTGGAAGCACAGACAGTGGCCAACTGCTATACCGCCATTGAGCTTGGTGTCGAAGTTCTTCCTATTCTCAACAAGATGGACTTACAAAGCGCCAACCCCGATGAAGCAAAAGAAGAAATCGAGGAGGTTATCGGCCTGGATGCAACGGACGCGGTTGAAGCTTCCGCTAAAACCGGTCTTGGAATCGACGAAATCCTGGAAAGAATTGTTGAAAGAGTTCCGGCTCCGAGCGGTGATCCGAAAGCTCCTTTGCAAGCTTTGATTATCGATTCCTGGTATGACAGCTACGTCGGTGTCGTCATGCTCGTTAGAGTGGTCAACGGAACAATTAAACCGAAAGACAAAATTACACTGATGGCAACTAATGCCAACCACCTTGTAGAACAGGTTGGAGTCTTTACGCCTAAGTCACAGACTAAACCCGAACTGACTGCCGGACAGGTTGGTTTTGTGATTGCAGGAATTAAAGAATTAAAAGATGCCAGAGTCGGTGACACGGTTACCTTATCTCAGAAACCGGCTTCAGAACCGCTTCCCGGCTTCAAGGAAGTTAAAAGCCAGGTTTTTGCCGGTTTGTATCCGGTTGAATCCAACCAGTATGAAGCTTTAAGAGATGCTCTAACCAAGCTCCAGCTCAACGATGCCGCATTACATTTTGAACCTGAAGTCTCTCAGGCATTAGGTTTCGGCTTTAGAGCAGGTTTTCTGGGTCTGCTTCACATGGATATTGTGCAGGAACGTCTCGAACGTGAATACAACATGGATCTCATTACAACGGCTCCGAGCGTTGTCTATGAAGTTCTGCTCCGTAACGGAGAGGTCATCCATGTAGAAAATCCGTCGAAGCTTCCGCCGGTTGAAAAAATTGCTGAAATCAGAGAACCCATTGATTCGGTCACTATCTTCGTACCTGATGAGTACGTCGGTCCGGTGATGACATTGTGCAACCAGAAACGAGGTGTACAAATCGACTTAGCCTATCATGGCAGACAGGTCCATCTGCATTACGACTTGCCGTTGGCAGAAATTGTTCTGGACTTCTTCGACAAGCTTAAGTCTCTGACCAGAGGCTACGCTTCAATGGATTATGAATTCAAGGAATACAGAGCAGCCGATGTCGTCAAAATTGATATTTTGATTAACGGCGATAAGGTTGATGCTCTTTCCAGCATTGTCCACCGGGCCAACTCCGTTGCACGCGGCCGCGAAATCGTCTCTAAGATGAGAAGCATTATTCCGCGCCAGATGTATGACGTAGCCATTCAGGCGGTTATCGGTGTCAATGTAATTGCCCGTGAAAACGTGAAGGCTCTGAGAAAGAACGTATTGGCTAAATGTTATGGGGGTGACATTACACGTAAACGCAAACTGCTTGAAAAACAGAAAGCAGGTAAGAAACGAATGAAACAGGTCGGTACTGTCGAGATTCCGCAGGAGGCATTCCTTGCAATTCTTCAGCAGGACGATAAATAGAACATTAGGAATACAACATGAACTTTGCATTAATTTTGTTTATTTTGACGGTCGTAACCGGCTGTTTTTGGATTTTGGACGTCTTTGTCCTGGCTCCTTCCAGACGCAGACAGGCACAGGATGAACTCAAAGCATTTGATGCCAACAATGCTGACGCCTTGAGACGAGGGGAAAAGACGGTAGAAGCTGCCCGTAATGCGATTGTGGTCCGAGCAAAAGAACGTCCGAAGTGGTTGGAATACACCGCCGGTTTTTTCCCGGTTATCTTCTTTATTTTCATTCTCCGTTCATTCTTGTTTGAACCGTTCAGAATTCCGAGCGGCTCCATGATGCCTACTCTTGAAACCGGTGACATGATTCTGGTTAATAAATACAACTACGGTTTGAGACTGCCGGTTGTTAACACTAAGATTTTAGATATCGGTGAACCACAACGCGGTGACGTTGTTGTTTTCCGTTATCCGCCTAATCCGGATATTGACTACATCAAACGTGTTGTGGGGCTGCCGGGAGATAAGATTTCCTATATCAATAAGAAGCTCGAAGTGAACGGCGTCCCTGTTCCTATCAAAGATGCAGGTAAATATTTTGATGAGCACAAAATGCAGGAGCTCAATCAGAGCGTCGAAAAACTTGGTGATAAAGAACACAAAATTCTGACGGATAAATACACTCCGTCCGGTGCTTTTGCACTTGCTAACCACACTGACCCGGATGCATGTAAATATGTCCCCGGCGGCCTAGTATGCACTGTTCCGAAAGATAAATACTTTGTATTGGGTGACAACAGAGACAATTCTGAAGACAGCAGATACTGGGGATTTGTTCCTGAGAAAAATCTGGTCGGTCGTGCATTCATGGTTTGGCTCAATTTGAGCAAGCCGAGCCGAATCGGTTTCTTTGATTAAGAGGACGATGATGGTTAATTTAGGTGAATTGGAAAAGATAATCGGCTATACATTTAAGAACAAAAAGCTTCTTAAAAGAGCCGTAACTCACCGCTCCTATTGTGCCGAACACAATGAACGTTTGGAGTTTTTAGGAGACTCCGTTCTTGGTTGTGTAATCGGTTACGCATTGTTTTTAAAGGAAGATCATTTCAACGAAGGCAGTCTCTCCAGAGTAAGAGCCAATCTTGTACGGATGGAGACCTTGGCTGAGATCGGCGAGAGAATTGGAATTTACGATTTCTTGCGTGTCGGTGAAGGTGAATTACATCAGGGAGGAAATCGCCGGCCGTCAACCATGTCGGATGCAGTTGAGGCCATATTTGGGGCGGTTTTCATCGATGGCGGCTTCGAACAGGCGCAAACTATCATCATTCGATTGTACGAGCCGATGCTTAATCAACTCACAGCTGACACTTTAAGCAAGGATCCGAAGACGATGCTCCAGGAAAGACTGCAAAGTAAACATCTTGGTTTACCGCAGTATGAAGTCGTCGACGTTAGAGGAGCGGCGCACGAACAGGAGTTCGTTGTTGAAGCGGTCATCCCAAAGCTTGGAATTGTGACAACCGGTGTTGGAAAATCCAGACGCCGGGCTGAACAGGAGGCGGCACAAAAGGCTCTTACAAGCGACGCAATTAAGAATTTGTAAGGGCAATAGATATGACAGAAAAAATTGAAGACTTTCGCAGTGGATATGTCGCCGTTATCGGACGTCCAAACGTCGGCAAGAGCACTTTAATCAACGCTCTTGTTGGCGAGAAGGTCAGCATCACAAGTAAGAAACCTCAGACCACCAGAGACCGTATCATGGGGGTTCTGACAACTGAAGATGCCCAGTATATTTTTGTGGATACTCCCGGATTCCAGACTAAACATTCTTCTGAACTTCTTCAGAGAATGAATAAGTCTGTTAAAAACAGCCTCGAAGATGTCGATGCCATTGTGATGGTTATTGAGTCCACAGGCTGGAAACCGGAAGACGAAGAAGTTCTCAAACTGCTCCATAAAGACGCAAAGAACGTTATTTTAGCGATCAACAAAACTGACGAAGTCAAAGAAAGTGAAGCCATCCTGCCTTTGATTCAGCAGTCCATGGAAAAATTCCCGTTTGCTGAAGTCGTTCCTGTCAGTGCAGAAAAATCAAGACAGCTTGACGTTCTTTTGAAGGTAATTAGAAAGTTCCTTCCTGAAGGCGATAAACTGTTTGAAGATGATATCTACACAGACAAGTCTCCACGCTTCCTGGCTGCAGAAATTATCCGTGAAAAAGCTTTCCGTCTGTTAGGCGACGAGCTGCCTTACGGTGTTGCAGTCATGATCGACAAGTGGGAAGAAAATGACGAAGGTGCCAGAATTTTTGCAACACTCATTGTTAACAGAGAAAGCCATAAAGGCATTGTTATCGGTGAAAAAGGCGCAAAACTTCGGGAAATTTCTAGATTAGCCCGTGAAGATATTGCCGCCATGTTAGGCAAAAAGGTGTATCTTGAAGTATGGGTTCGCGTCCGTAAAGGTTGGGGTGATGACGCAGCCGTACTTAAATCTTTAGGATATGATTAACGGGAAAGAAACTGATTATAAAGTCAGCTTACAACCTGCATTTGTACTACATACCTATCCCTGGAAAGAGACCAGCTTAATAGTTGAGGCTTTTACCAGGGATTATGGTAGGTTGGCACTCGTCGCAAGAGGTGCAAAAAGGCCGATGTCCCAATACCGGGGAATGTTAAATCCTTTTTGTCCGCTTGCGGTTTCATTCTCCGGCAAAGGAGAAACAAAAAATCTGACTAAATGTGAATGGCACGGGACAATTCTTTTACCGGATACTGCCATCATGTCAGCGTTTTATATGAATGAACTGCTGGTCAGATTAATTACTAAACGGGATCCGGTTCCGGGTCTTTTTTCTTCCTATTTTTCAACACTTAGAAAGTTATCCGAAGGATTTGAACAGCATTTGGCTTTGAGATATTTCGAGCTGGATTTGTTGGATACGATTGGCTACGGACTGCCTGATCCTAGGGAAGGCACCAACTATCTTTTTAAAAACGGTGACTGGCTTGATATCGGTCCGAACCCTGTCTCTCAGTCGGTTTCTTTTGAAACTCTAAAGGCGATGAAACAAAGGTGTGTTCAAAGAGGTCCGCAGGAAAAACTGGTTCGCGGTATTATTCGTGACCTTATTACTTACTATCTGGATGACAGACCTGTTAATACCAGAAATATTTTGAGTGAACTTAGAAAGATATAAAAGATGAGAAATCCCACGCCAGGAAAAAATCCCTTTGAGCTTGCTTCGTACATTGACAGATTTCCTCTGTTTTGTCAGTGGCTCTATGTTGATC
Source organism: uncultured Turicimonas sp. (assembly GCA_947854175.1). GTDB lineage: Bacteria > Pseudomonadota > Gammaproteobacteria > Burkholderiales > Burkholderiaceae_F > Turicimonas. Next base: position 24,279 of record CANTYJ010000055.1, read on the forward strand.
TAAATACTGCTTTTTTGAAGCTGACCGGCAGATCGTCGGTTAAACGGTTCTGGACTCTTTATATCTTTTCTTTCATTTTTCTTGCTCTCTTATATTGGTTGTGTGAGAAACTGATTACGACGGTTCTGGTTTATTTCTGTCTGATGCTTCTGGGGTGGCTTTATGTCGCCGTTCCATGCGTGACTTGCGGTGTCAGAAGATTACATGACATGGGCAAAAAAGGATTTTTAGCAATATTCCCCCAGTTCGGAACTTTCTTTATTACTGTCTGTGTAGCATTTCAGAATATCCCTCCATTGCCTGTAGTGCTTTGTATTGCAGCAATGACTGTTGTTCCGTTGGTTTTCATGTCGTTGCCGGGACAAAAAACGGCCAATCAATACGGTCCTGTTCCTAATGACAATGAGCCTCTAAAAGGTTAAAAGGTGTCGTCGTGATTACGGGAATCGGCTGTGACGTTGTTGAACTCAACCGCATTGAGTCGGTTTTGGCTAAACACGGGCAGGCTTTCATCGAGAAAGTTTTATCTCCTTCGGAGATTATCACTTATTACAGGCGCTCTGCCGCAAATTCAAAAAGAGGAGTGATGTATTTGGCCTCCCGGTGGGCCGCCAAAGAGGCTTTCTCCAAAGCCTTGGGAACAGGGTTAAGAAATGAGGTGACACTAACCGATATCTCTGTAGAGAATAATGAGTTGGGTGCTCCTTATCTTGTGTTCACAGGTAAATTAAGTAATTTGGTACAAAATTTAAAAATCAATTGCTTTATTTCAATCAGTGATACTGATACAGTTTGCATGGCAATGGCTGTTTGTGAAAGGAATAGTAATGGATAAAGTTGAAAGACCTTTGGGCCCGCTGGTCGTTGATATTGCCGGCACAAGCTTAACTAACGAAGAAATTGAGGTTTTACAGCATCCTCTGGTCGGCATGGTCATTTTGTTTACCAGAAACTTCGAAAACCTGGAGCAGTTAAGAAACTTGACCCATGATATTCATGCACTTAGAAATCCTCCTTTATTGATTGGAGTTGATCATGAAGGTGGAAGAATACAGCGTTTCAGACAAGGATTCACAAAGATTCCGTCAATGAGATCTCTTGGAGAGCTCTATGACAAGGATCCGAAAAAAGCTCATCCATTGACAGCGGCCTGCGGTTTTGTAATGGCAGGTGAATTAAGGGCAAGCCAGGTTGATTTCACTTTTGCCCCATGTCTTGATTTGGATTACGGACAAAGCTCAGTTATCGGCAACAGATCCTTTCACCGCAATCCTAGAACGGTTGCTATTCTTTCAACAGCTCTTATCGGAGGAATGGCTCAAGCCGGAATGGCCAATTGTGGTAAACATTTCCCTGGTCATGGATATGCTAAAGCCGACTCACACCTTGAGTTGCCTGAGGATGAACGTCCGTTAGGTGACATTCGTACAAATGATGAAGTTCCCTATGATGCACTGGGTTGTCTGCTGACATCTGTGATGCCTGCACATGTTGTTTATCCTCAAATAGATTCTTCACCTGCCGGATTTTCTAAAAAATGGTTACAGGAAGAATTACGTGGAAAGATTGGCTTCACCGGTCTAATTTTCAGTGATGACTTGTCCATGAGAGGCGCGGCTGAGGTTGGTGATATTACGGCAAGAACTGATGCTGCTTTAGCAGCCGGTTGTGACATGGTTCTGATTTGTAATGATCCGGACGGGGTTAAGAAAGTTCTGGAAAATCTTAGATGGATTCGTACAAAATTCTTTGATGAACGCCTTTCCAGACTTCAACCGAAAGGTAAATTCCCAAGCTGGGAAGCTCTGTCTTTGAGCTCAAATTACAAAGCTTGCGTGAAACTCATCAATGACTTTAATGAAGAAATAGCATCCCAGGAACAGACAAAAGCAATCTAATTGTTCAATTGCTTTTTAGGAGCCTGAGCAGATGCTCGGGCTCAATAATATTCACGCCGGTTTTACCGGCTTTGCTTTTGACCTTGAGAAGATCTTTGTCTTTTGTAATCAGAAAAGACGGAGTCAACGACAAGGCCAGATTTAGAAATTTCTGGTCATGAATATCCCGGCATTTCACAGAGCATTCAGCGACAGTCTTTAATTCCTGGCTGTTATTAGTCCATTGACAAAGAATGCTGTTAATTTGATTTTCAGACAATTGGAATTGAGGTCTTCTTAAGACATCTTCTAACTCTGCAAGAGTTTCTTCTGTCCGGTAAAAAATAAAGTTTTCATCCTTCAAAAGCTCAAAGAGTTCTGAAGAGATCGGATTATTAAATATAAAAATATCCAGAAGAAAATTTGTATCTGCGACGATGTTGGAAATCATAAGTCTGAAAACGAAAAGACGCTCAAATTAGAGCGTCCGTTTAAGCAAAAGATTAATTAAGAATTGGCGATGATTTCATCAACAACTTTTCTTTCTGTTTCAAGAGCTTCAACATTTTTCTTGATGAATTCTTTTTGGAATTCTGTGAGCTCAAGGCTTTTGACAACTTCGTAATCACCGTTATTGCAGGTAACCGGCATACCAAAACAAAGACCTTCAGGAATACCATATTCACCGTTTGATGGAACAGCCATTGTCTGCCATTTGTCTCCTGAACCCAAACACCAGTCACGGATGTGGTCGATGGCAGCGTTAGCTGCTGAAGCGGCTGAAGAGTGCCCTCTGGCTTCAATAATAGCGCTTCCTCTTGTGGCAACTGTTGGTACGAAATAATCTAAATACCATTGTTGATCGAAGAGGGTATCAGCCTGTTTTCCACAGATTAATGTATTGGTGACATCAGGGAACATGGTGTTACCATGGTTACCCCAAACACAGAATTTTTCAATATCAGTAACTCTGCAGTCAGTTTTTTGAGCCAATTGAGTCAGTGAGCGGTTGTGGTCAAGTCTCATCATGGCTGTGAAATTTTTCGGATTAATATCCGGAGCGCACTTTCTGGCGATATAGGCATTAGTGTTAGCCGGGTTACCGACAACAAGAACTTTGACGTTTCTGTCAGCGACTTCATTAATAGCACGGCCCTGTTGAATGAAAATTTGTGCATTTGCATTCAGAAGGTCTGAACGGTTCATGTCTTTTGTACGTGGACGGGCACCGACCAAAAGTGCGATATTGGCATCGCGGAATGCTTCAGTTAAGTCAGGGGTTGAATAGACACTGTTTAGAAGAGGAAAAGCGCAGTCGTCGAGTTCCATCTTGACGCCTTTGGCAGCTTTCATGGAACTTTCCGCGTTTCTTTCAAGCATGACCAAATCAATCGGTTGATCTGCACCAAGCATATCACCGGCTCCGATTCTGAAAAGAAGAGAGTAGCCAATCTGACCTGCGGCTCCGGTAACAACGACTTTAACTGGTTTTTTCATCTTTCTAATTCTCCTGAGTTTTTCACTAAACAAACCTAAATAACCATAAATGATAATTCGGTTTTGATGAAGAATCAAAAATATAAATTTCGAACGATGAAGTCCACAATTTATGTTTAACCATAATGGATTAAATTGCATAAAAAATCACTATTTCTTGATATTGATCAACCTACTTGAGTAGGTAAGCCTTTAACCTTTTCACATAAATAAAACATTTTCCTAGGGAGTTCAATAATGAAATTCAAAAAGATTTCTTTAGCAATTGCGTTTGCTTCTGTTAGTACTTTGGCCATTGGGTATGTTCCTGGAACATATGAAGCCAGTTATCCCGGCATTAGTGGAAAGGTTCCTGTAAAAGTAACTTTTTCTAAAGACAAAATTGAAAAAATCGAAGTTGGAGCAAACAAAGAAACTGTTGGCATCGGTCAGAATGCCATTAAATCAATTCCAATGGAAGTTTTAAAGAATCAGTCTTTGGGTGTGGACAATGTTTCTGGTGCAACATTGACCTCTAAAGCTTTATTAGCAGGTATTGAAGATTGCGCTAAACAAGCCAAAGCTGATATGACTTTACTCAAGAAAAAAGCAAAAGAGCAAAAAATGATGAATAAGGTTGAAAAATTAGATACAGACCTTGTCATCGTTGGTGGAGGCGCAGCTGGAATGATTGCTGCAATCAATGCAGCAGAACAAGGTATCAAGGTTACTTTAGTTGAAAAAATGAATTTCCTCGGAGGCGCATCTGCTATTTGTGGAGGTTCTGTCGTGACGGAAGGCTCACAATTACAAAAGGACCTCGGTGTTAAAGATGACTCTCCCGCTAAGTTGGCTTATGACTTATTGGACAACGGACATCAAAAAAATGATATGAACGCATTGTTGTTCTATGTTAATAATGTCGGAAAAAGTATCGACTGGATCATGTCTAAAGGGGTTAAATTCGAGAATGACTTCAGTTTCAGAGCAGAATGGAGAACTCCTCGCATGGTGCCTTTAAAAGGTGGTTGTCCTGCCTTTGCTCAAACTTTAAGAGAGTTGGTAGCAAAAGATGGCGTCAATGTACTTCTTTCAACCAAAGCTGAGAATATAACCATGAAAGATGCTAAAGTGGTTGGAATCACAGCCGTCAACTCTCAGGGTGTGAAATATGAAATTAGTGCGAAGTCTGTTCTTTTGGCTACCGGCGGATACGGCTATAACAAAGACATGCTCAAAGGTATGTTAAAAGATGCTCTTTATTATGGTCCTGTATCATCAACGGGGGACGGACATAAGATGGCTGAAAAAGTAGGTGCGGCAATGCAACTAATGGATTATGGCAAGCTCTATCCTCAAGGCATTGAAGTGGCTCCAGGAATTGCTAAATCAACTTTACAAGGAAATATCGGTGCTTATAACCAGGCAGGAATTTTGATCGATAAAAAAGGTAATCGAGTTATCAATGAAAAAGGTTCAGGTAAAGACATGGTTGCTATACAACTTAAACAGCCTAAATCAACACTTTACTTAGCTTTAGATCAAAAGAGTTTTGATGGTTTTAAAGATTACGCACGTAAGAATGGAATTTCTTCTGTTGATATAGATAAATGGCTGATGAATGATGGAAAAGTACCTCCGTACTTTGTTAAAGGCGATACAATCGAAGAGGCCGCAGCTAAGTTAGGTATTGACGGACAAAATTTAAGAAAAACTGTAGATCGTTATAACTCCTTTGTTGTTAATAAAGATGATAAAGATTTTCACAGACAGCTGAAATTTATGACTAAGACCATTGATACGAAAGGGCCTTTCTATATCATTGAACAAAAGCCAAGATTCGCTACAACACTTGGTGGTGTTAAAGTCACAACAAAAATGGAGGTGATTGATCAGAATGGTAAAACGATTCCTAATCTTTACGCCGCCGGAGAATTAGCTAACTCTGTGCATGGTGATGATTCAGCCCCGGGTGCAAACGTTGCGTGGTGTATCACTACCGGAAAAACTGTATCTGATGAAATCGCTTTAAAACTTAAAAAGAATAGGCGTTAAACCGAATTTTTAAACTAATATGCCTTGGATAAGATACCTTCTGTTGGGAAACCGTCAGAAGGTATTTTCCATGAGCGTTAAACAAATATTCCTTCGATTTAATTTGGGATTTTTGATCCTACTTTTGTCATCAATTTCATCAGCAAATGAAAAAATTCCTCTTAAGCTGGGAATTATGAGCTTTACCCAAGGTTCTTCATTTACTACTCACGTCGCAGAAGAAGATCGAATATTGTCTGAAATTCCGCAAATTCTCCAGTCTCATCTTCCCGATTACCATATTGAAACTCGCTTTCTTCGGATGAATGAGTTAATCGATGCGATACGAGATAAAAAAGTAGATATATTTTTAGGAAGTAGCGGTTTGTATTGGCAAATGAAAAAGTACGGAGTCAGAGACATAGCGACTCTTATTTCTGCCAGTGCTCCTAATCCTAATAAAGGAGTTGCAGGAATAATTTTTGCCAGAAAAGATGATAAATCAATCAATTCTCTCAAAGATGCAAAAGGAAAAATTGCTTCAACCGGTTTGGAAAATATGTTTTTGGCTAGTCAATTGTCATTTGCTGAAATAGCTAAAAATGGATTTGATGTCGATCATTTTTTCACTCATGTTTTTAGACACGACTTACCTGTGAAAAATACAATAAATATGGTAAAAGACGGAAAGGCAGATGTAGGAATACTACGTTCATGTGTTTTAGAGTCCGAGTTGCCGGACTGGCAAAAGTATTTCAAAGTAATTGGTGAGAAAAAAAGTCCTGATTTTAGTTGCGCTAGAAGTACTGATTTATATCCCAACTGGACAATTGCTGCCACGGCAGGTGCAAAACCCGAAGTTATTAAGAAAATCTCTTTAGCTCTACTTTCACAACCTCCCTTGGGAATAAATAAATTGTCGTGGAGTCTTGCAACAGATTTGGACAAAGTCGACAACGTATCAAAACTTCTTAAAACCGGTGCATATGGGCTTCTGAAAGAGTGGACTTTTAAGAGGATATGGGATGAATATAGAACAATCTTGATGATTATCGTCATTTTAATTGGCGCTTTTTTATTTCATGTTTATCGGGTTGAGAGGTTAGTGACTAAGCGGACTCAAGAGTTATCGGATGAAGTCAATTCCAGGAAAAAGATAGAAATAGAAATGAGAAAGGTAGAAGAGAGGTTGTGTGCCTTGCACAAACTTAGTGTGGTGAGTCAATTGTCTACCTTATTCGCTCATGAACTAAAACAACCTTTAGCCGTTATTCAATATTTAACCGATGCAATGAAACTGCTTCTAGTGAAAGATGAACCAGATAAAGAAAAGTTGCTTGTTTGTCGAGAAAAAATAGAAAGTCAAGTTCACAAAATAGTTGCAGTAATCGATCAGGTAAGAAGTTATGCCAAATCTAAGCAAGATAGAACAGAGAAGATTGTTTTAGATGAAATGCTTAAAAAGCTTATTGAAAGAAATAGTCTTTCAGCTTCTTTTCATCTGAATATATCAGGAAAGAATTTTGTAATTACAGGAAATAATCTCGAAATAGAACTCCTTTTAGAGAACCTCTTTAAAAATGCAATTCAAGCTTCACCGGATTCGGAGTTCATAAACGTTTCTCTTAGTCAGGAAGAAAAGGAACATAACATAATCCTTGCAGTTTCTAACAAAGGTAAAAAAATATCAGAGTCAGAATTGTCCGAAATAATCACGCCCTTGAAAACTTCAAGAAAAGGAGGCTTGGGACTCGGTGTTACGATAATCCAGTCTATTGCCAAGGCTCATGGTGCACAACTTTCATTTAAACCTAATGAAGAGGGAGGATTATCTATCATTATCAAATTTAAGGAAAGAAAATGAACGACAAAGAACAATTTGTAATTCGTATTATTGATGATGAAGAACCAATTCTTTTTTCTTTGAATCTGTTATTGGAAATTGACGGTTGGAAAACTGAATGTTATTCGAATCCTCTGGATTTTTTAAAAAATGTTGCCCCCTCAGTTCCAGGTTGTGTTCTAAGTGATATAAAAATGCCAAGAATGTCCGGTCTTGATTTGTTTGAAACCATGAAAGAAAGAGAAATCAATTTGCCCGTTATTTTTATTTCAGGTCATGGCGACATCGAAATGGCTGTGGATGCAATGAAAGAAGGAGCTTCTGATTTTCTAATCAAACCGGTTAAGGAAGCAAAATTATTTTCTGCTATTAATAAGGCGGTAAACCGTTATCGCAAAAGCGGTAACGAAATTGAGTTTAAAAGAAGAATAAAGACATTGAGTTCAAGAGAATTAGCTGTTCTAAGATTAATGTTGGACGGTGTAGACACTAAAAATATCAGTAGAAGACTTAGTATTGGCGAGAGAACTGTCCAGGGACACAGGTGGAGGATCTACCAAAAACTAGAGTTAAATAGTGTGGAACAAGTTATAGAAATTATCAAACCGGAGTGGTTGCCTTAATTTTAGAGGTATAACACTCAACTTAATCGTGTTGAAAGAAGTTTAAATAGCGAACGACTATAAAAATTTTATCTGGAGTAATTTTGAAATAAGACTTAGCTACAAGTTGATCAAAAATTAATATCTTCTTTAAGCGGCGAAACTCAGTCATAAGAGATTTGCGAGAATATCGGATAAAAATTAACCTAAAACCTGTTCTAAAAGCATCATTAAACAAAAGCCGGATATGAGTCCTAAAGTAGCGGTCATTTGTTGACCTTCTCGGTGAGTCTCCGGGATAACTTCATGTGAAACCACAAAAATCATAGCCCCTGCTGATAAAGCTAGCCCCAACGGATAAATATAGCCAAGCTGGGATGTCAGACTGATCCCTAAAAGAGCTCCGATAGGTTCCATCAACCCCGACAGGACACCAATTCCTACTGCTTTTGCGCGTGCTATCCCTGTCCTGGAAAGAGCCAATACAACTGCCAATCCTTCGGGCATGTCCTGTAAGGCAATTGCTGCTGTAAAGGGTATACCGATACTCGTGTCTCCGGCAGCAAATGAAATGCCGAGTGCGAGCCCTTCAGGAAAGTTGTGAATAATAATGGCCAGTACAAACAACCAGATTCCCCAATGAACTTCAATTTCGGGGCCTTCGCGTCCGGTTTGTAAATGCTCGTGCGGCGTCATCGCATGGATCCCAAGAAGTAGTGCTACGCCCAGAAACATCCCGAAAATGACCCATAAAAGTCCCAAGAGGTCATTATGAAAAAGGGCTTTACTGGCTTCAATACTTGGTTCTAATAAGGAGAAGAACGCCGCTGCTAACATCATACCGGCCGAGGTTCCGAGCATAATGTTTTCGATTCTGCCGCTGAGCCTGTGAAGGAAGAATCCCGGTAAAGAACCTATAGACGTGGCAATAAAACCTGTCATACCGGCAATAAAGGCATACAGGGCACTTTTTGAGCCTAGAAAGATCATTTGGTAAAGCGCCTGGAGACAGAAAATCACACAGAAAATTGAAAAACAAACAACACAGAACGCCCAGATTTTGTGTTCTTTTGCATAATTTGTCAGTGAAATTCTTTGTGCCATAAAAGTCTCCTTTCCGCTTCAAATACTACTTCCCGTTGTTTCTTAAATGAATCAATATTTGGTATTTCGGGTAATTAAACAGAAATGAAACATCGAGTGAAAATTCTGTCCATTAGTACAGAGGCACCGACTATAATTTCGGTTTGACCCGGAGAGTTAGTCACTCTCTGACCGAACAGGATTCTGCTTGAAGCCAAACAGGTGACAAATTGATTAAAGACTTACAGGAAACCTCTTATTTATTCGGAAGTAATGCTCCTTACGTGGAGGAACTTTACGAAAACTACCTGACAGACCCTTCTTCTGTAGATGAAAAATGGCGTTTGTTCTTCGATAAATTACAAAATACCCCTGCAACAGACGGTAATATCGGCACGCATGATGTAGCCCATACACCAATTATTGCAGCTCTTTCTCAAAGGAAGCCTTCGACCGCTGCAGGTCACTCCGATGGTGAACTTGAGATCGCGAGAAAACAGGTGGCTGTACAGTCCTTGATCAGTGCATACCGCTTCCTCGGTTCCAGACGTGCCACATTGGATCCGTTACGCAGAAAAGATTTACCGAAGGTTCCTGAATTGGAACCCTCTTTTTACGGTTTGACAGAAGGTGATATGAACGTCACGTTTTCAGCCGCCAATACATATTTCGGTGCTGAAAAAATGACTTTGCGTGAAATTCTCGATGCCCTCAGACAGACATATTGCGGAACACTCGGTTATGAGTTCATGTACATCTCCGATCCTGCAATCCGTCAGTGGTGGGAAGAAAGAATCGAAAGTATTCGTTCAACACCGAATTACATGGCTGCTCAAAAGCAACGGATTCTTGATAAGCTGACAGCTGCAGAAGGTTTGGAAAAGTATTTGCACACCAAGTATGTCGGTCAAAAACGTTTCTCATTGGAAGGTGGTGAAAGCTTTATCGTTTCAATGGATGTGGTCGTTGAAATGGCCGCTGAATACGGCATTGAAGAGATGGTAATCGGTATGGCTCACCGCGGTCGTCTCAACGTTCTGGTCAATACATTAGGAAAATCTCCCAAAGAGCTTTTCTCTGAATTCGAAGGGAAATACAAGAGCTCTGATTTAACAGCCGGTGACGTTAAATACCATAACGGCTTCTCCAGTGATATCGTCACCGCTCATGGCCCAATCCATTTGGCCTTGGCTTTTAACCCGTCTCACCTGGAAATTGTCGATCCGGTTGCCACAGGAAGTGTCCGTGCGCGTCAGGACCGTTTAAATGACACGAAAGGCCAAAAAGTAATGGGTGTGCTGGTTCATGGGGATGCAGCCTTCGCCGGCCAGGGTGTCGTAATGGAAACCCTCAACTTGGCCGATACCCGCGGTTACGGAACCGGCGGGACAATGCATATTGTCATTAACAACCAGATCGGCTTCACGACTTCAGATCCGCGCGATAAAGGCTCGATGACATACTGCACGGATCCTGCAAAACTTATCGAAGCTCCGGTAATCCACGTCAACGGTGATGATCCTGAAGCCGTCGTCCTGGCAACCACACTGGCCATGGAATTTAGAAATACATTCCATAAGGATGTCTTTGTTGATATCGTCTGCTTCAGAAGACTTGGACATAACGAACAGGATACACCGTCCCTGACTCAGCCTCTGATGTACGGCAAAGTGGCTATGCATCCGGGGACCAGAGCCGTTTATGCAGAAAAATTAGTCTCTCAGGGTGTAATGACTGAAGAGGAGGTCAAAGCAGCTGTTGCCGGTTATAGAAAACAACTTGAGAACGGAACCATCCAGCAGTTTGCCCCTTCTGTTTCTGCCAAACTCCATCAGGTTGTCGATTGGTCAAGATATAACGGTAGCCTAAAGGAAAGAGTCAATACCGCTGTTCCGATTCAGGAGTTGAGAAGACTGACTGAAATCATTACGACAGAACCGGAAAACTTTAAAGTTCACCCGTTGCTTGAAAAAGTTTTAAATGACCGTCGTTCAATGGGACAGGGAACTCTCAATGTGGACTGGGGTTTGGCTGAGCATCTTGCTTTTGCTACGTTGCTCACAGGAGGCTACTCCGTAAGAATTTCAGGCGAAGATGCCGGCAGAAGTACCTTTATGCACCGCCATGCTGTCTGGCATGACCAGAACCGCGGAACCTGGGATACCGGTATCTGGATTCCGTTAGAACATCTCGCCCCGAATCAGGCCAGGTTTACTGTAATTGACTCGATTCTTTCTGAAGAAGCCGTTTTAGGTTTTGAGTATGGTTATTCAGGAACAGCACCGGAATGTCTGACTATCTGGGAAGCACAGTTCGGAGATTTTGCTAACGGTGCACAGGTCGTTGTAGACCAGTTTATTAGCTCGGGCGAAGCCAAGTGGGGAAGAAAATCAGGCTTGACCATGTTATTGCCTCATGGCTATGAAGGACAAGGACCTGAACATTCTTCTGCACGTGTTGAAAGATATTTGCAGCTGGCTGCCGATGACAATATGGTCATTGCCCAGCCGACGACGGCAGCCCAGATTTTCCATCTGTTAAGACGCCAGATGGTCGGACGCGTTAGAAAACCGCTTATCGTCTTCTCCCCGAAGAGTCTGTTAAGAAATAAAGCTGCAACCTCCGGAATGGAAGAATTGGCCCAAGGCAAATTCAGAGAAATTATCGGAGAAATTGAAGATCTGGATAAGCAGTCAGTCAATAGATTGTTGATTTGCACAGGCAAGATTTACTACGAATTAATGAAGCACCGGGCAGAAACAGGCGCTTATAACATTGCCATTATCCGCGTCGAACAACTTTACCCGTTTAATCAGGAAGAGCTTAACCGTCAGTTCGAACTCTTCCCGAATGTACAGGAAGTTCTCTGGGTGCAGGATGAACCGCAGAATCAAGGGGCTTGGAATTTCATGCAGCAAAGAATTCTCGCCGCCATGAATGTCGGATGTCGCCTTGGTTATGCAGGTCGTCCTTCTTCATCCTCACCGGCTGTCGGTTATGCCAGTAAGCATCTTGAACAGTTGAAGACTTTGATTGCCGATGCCTTCGGACCTCTCAAAGGGCTGATTCAGATTAAGTAAGTAACAGTTAAAGAATTCCAGAGTTGGAGAAAAGTTTATGTCAATTATCGAAGTAGTCGTACCGGAACTGTCTGAGTCAGTCTCTGAAGCCAGCTTGATCGAGTGGAAAAAGAAAGTTGGAGATAAGGTCTCGGCCGATGATGTTCTCATTGAGATTGAAACCGATAAAATCGTGATGGAAGTGCCTGCTCCTGTTGACGGAGTCATTGTTTCTATTCAGGAAGGTAACGGAGCCTCAGTTCAAAGCGGCCAATTGTTAGCAACCATCGATACAGATGCAGTTGCACAGACACCTTCAACTGAGACAAAAGTAGCTGAACCGGCAGACGCCCCGGCAGCGGTTGCAGCTGCACCTCAACCGGTACAGCCTCAGGAGTCTCGTGCACAGTCTCTGTCAGTCGCCTCCAATGTAAAAGTAATGCCATCCGCTGCTAAATTGATGGCCAATCAGGGTCTTTCTCCTAATGATATGTCGGGGACAGGAAAAGGTGGAAGAATTACGAAGGCTGATGTCATGTCAGCTGCACAGAAGACGCCTGTGCGTGCACCGGAACTTAAGATGCCGCAAATTGCAGTGCCGGTCCCTGAAGTAGCCGGTGCAAGAGAAGAAAAACGTGTGCCGATGTCCCGTTTGAGAGCAAGAGTTGCTGAACGCTTGGTTCAGTCACAGGCTGACGCGGCCATTCTGACAACATTCAACGAAGTTAACCTGGGCCCGGTTATTGAACTTCGCTCCAAATACAAAGAAAGTTTCGAGAAGAAATACGGTATCAAGCTTGGATTTATGAGCTTCTTTGTGAAGGCTGCTGTCTATGCTCTGCAGCAATATCCGATTATTAATGCATCGGTCGAAGGTAATGACATCATTTACCACAATTACATTGATATAGGTGTTGCAGTAGGATCTCCACGCGGTTTGGTTGTGCCGGTCCTTAGAAATGCAGATCAGCTGACATTTGCTGAAATCGAACGCAAGATTGCTGATTTTGCTCATCGCGCCGGAAACGGAAAGCTAGAATTAAATGAACTGACGGGCGGTACTTTTACAATTTCCAACGGCGGCGTCTTCGGTTCACTCTTTTCAACACCGATCATTAATCCGCCTCAGTCCGCAATTCTCGGTATCCATGCAACTAAACAGAGACCCGTGGTAGAAAATGGTGAAATCGTGATTCGTCCGATGAACTATTTTGCTTTGTCTTATGACCACCGCATTATTGATGGTCGGGAAGCTGTTCTCGCGCTGGTCGCAATGAAAAATGCCCTGGAAGATCCGGCCCGTTTGCTCTTAGAGATTTAGGAGAGTTAAATGTCAGAACAAAAAGTTTTTGATGTCGCTGTCATCGGAGCCGGCCCCGGCGGATATATAGCGGCGATTAAGTGTGCTCAGCTTGGCCTGAAGGTCTGCTGTATCGATGAATGGAAAACTGATGACAAAGCTGCTCCCGGAGGAACTTGTACCAACGTTGGCTGCATTCCTTCCAAGGCTTTGCTTGTCAGCAGCGGTCTGTATGAACAAATTACGACATCCGCTTCAAAACATGGAATCTCTGTCGGAGAAGTCCGCCTAGACGTCCCGGTCATGATGGCTAGAAAAAACAAAGTTGTCCGTCAGACCAATGATGGCATTCTCTATTTGTTTAAGAAAAATAAAGTAGAGTTTTTTAATGCCAGAGGCTCTTTTGTCATGACAACAGACAATGGTTATGTGCTTAACATTGGCGAACCTGTCAATGAAAAGATAGTTGCCCGTAATGTCATTATCGCTACCGGTAGCGTCCCAAGAGCTCTTCCGGGTGTTCCTTTTGATGAAAAATTCATTCTGTCCAATACCGGTGCATTGTCATTAAGCGAGATTCCCAAAAATCTTGGAATTATCGGTGCCGGTGTCATCGGACTGGAAATGGGAAGTGTCTGGAGTCGTCTTGGCTCAAAAGTCAGAATCCTCGAAGTTGCTCCGTCATTATTAGGGATGGCCGATACAGCTGTATCCAAAGAAGCTCTGAAAATCTTTACCAAACAGGGACTGGCAATGAAGTTTGGCGTTAAAGTCGAAAATATTGAAGTCTCTGATGGCAGGGTCAGTGTCACTTATAAGGATTCAGACGGTTCCAATCAGGAAATGTGGGTCGAAAAACTGATTGTATCCATCGGACGTGTTCCTAATAGTGCAACCTTAGATGCAGCCAACGTCGGTTTAAAACTTGATGACCGCGGTTTCGTTGAAGTCGATGATGAATGCCGGACCAATCTTCCGGGTGTCTGGGCAATCGGCGATGTCGTCAGAGGCCCGATGCTTGCTCATAAAGCTGAAGAAGAAGGTGTGGCTGTCGCTGAAAGAATCATTGGAAGAAAAGTTCCGGTAGATTTAAATCTGATTCCGTCGGTTATTTATACTGAACCTGAAATTGCATGGATCGGAAAAAATGAACAGCAGTTGAAGGCTGAAGGAATCGCCTACAAATGCGGTCAAGTTCCCTTTGCAGCAAACGGAAGAGCTAGAGCGGCAGATGAAACAGAAGGATTTGTTAAGATTCTTGCTGACGCAGCAACCGATGAGCTTCTCGGGGTTCATATCGTCGGAGCCTGTGCTGGTGAGCTCATTGCCCAGGCGTGTCAGGCTTTGGCTTTTAGAGCTACAGCCGAAGACCTGGCTTTAATCTGCCAGGCTCATCCGTCCTTTAGTGAAGCCGTTAAAGAAGCTGCACTGGCAGTCAATAAGGAAGCCTTGAATATCTAAGTTGTTATGAGACAGAAATTATTTTTATTAACTTTTATTGCCGGAATGTGTTCCTCTGCGGTTGCTCAGGTTCAGTTGGATCCTGTTCCATTTAGTAAAAGATTTCCTTCGGAGTCTATCAAGTCGGAACAGAGAGCCGACGAAGTGATAGCCGCCTATGAAAAGGAAATTAAGACCCTGGAACAATGGAAAAAACAGGAAGACAGACTCTGCTTTAAAAAGTTTTTTGTTAATTCCTGTCTCATTGATAACAGTCGCCTGGTTAGAGAAAAAAAGGCGGATGCTAAGGCCGTATGGTTGCATGCCCGTGACTTTGTCCGTCAGAAAAAATCCTCAGAGGCCAGAAAAAACAGACTGGCCAAAGAGGAAGAAAGAAAAGAATGGGTTAACCGTCAGGAACAAATCATCAAGAATCCTCAGGCCGCACGTAAGATATCTGATGAACCTGATGCCGATATTGATTTGTCAGGAGTCCAGACGGTTGATTCCCGTACACCTCGTCCGGGAGCACCTAAAAAGCAGTCCTCAGGATTATCGCTCTCAAAGCCAAGAGAAATAACACCGGAACAACAGGCTGAAAACCAGAAAAATTACGAGGAAAAGCAGATTAAGAGAGAAGAAAGAATCGCCGACCGCGAGGCAAATCCTCCTTCCCCTCCTTCTGAGGATCTCGCCCAGAGAGAGGCTCAAAGAGAAGAAAGACGAAAACTGGCTGCGCAGCGTAAACTGGAAAACGCTAAAAAACGTGCAGCCAAAGCCGCCGAATATGAAAAACAGGTCAGGATGCGTGAAGAACAGCAGGGCTTGGTCAAAGATTTGAAACCTTAAGTCCGGCTTTTATGGGACCAATGGTGTTCAGCTAAGAGATAACCTGGAGTTCGGACCTTAAAGAGTTTCAAATTTTGATATCTGTGCGTCAGAAAAAATACTTTGCCGTAAAATGAGAAAAAGTTTGAGAATAAGTACATGGCCAAATCATTAGAAGAACAGGTTGAAAAAGTATTTTCTGCGGGCGGTAATCTGTCCAAAGTCACAACTGGGTACGTTCCCAGACAATCCCAGATAGCCTTTGCTAAGGCAGTCGCTAACTCTATTGAGACCGGTACCAGCTTAATCGTTGAAGCAGGAACCGGTACGGGGAAAACCTTTGCTTATCTTGTTCCGGCGCTCATTCATGGCGGTCGGGTTGTTGTTTCAACGGCTGGTAAGACCCTTCAGGATCAGCTCTATGAAAAAGACGTTCCGGCTGTATTAAAGGCATTGGGAGTGGGCGCAAAAATCGCGGTTCTCAAAGGACGAAATAATTACATCTGCCGAGCCCGTTTTGATAATGCAATGGCTGAAAATGTTTCAACTTCCAGAGAAGAAGTTGCTCATCTTCAGGAAATCAAAAAATTTCTCAATGTCACCAAAACCGGTGAAAAAAGTGATGTCACCACGGTTCCTGAAAACTCAGGAATCTGGCGCTGGGTCACAAGCACCTCGGACAATTGCATCGGCAGAAATTGTCCCGATTACGATAACTGTTTTGTGATGAGAGCCAGAGAAAAGGCCCGTGAAGCGGATGTCCTGATTATCAATCATCATCTGTTTTTGGCAGACATGGAACTCAGCGGTAATGACTATGCTGATTTTCTTCCCGATTTTGATATGGTGATCTTTGATGAAGCTCATCAGATCCCGTCCGTTGCTTCATCTTTTTTTGCAGATTCATTGTCACTATTTGAAGTGAAGAATTTTGCACAAGAAGCTTACGTTACAGCAGCAAGATTGGCTCCCAGAGCGGAGAAATGGAAAGACTATCAGACAAGGATCTATAACAGAGCTGATGATGTCCGTCTTAAGTGTGTAGTACTCGGCACAAAAGAAGATTCAAAGCTCTCGTTGGAAGATTTTAAAGATGCTTTTTTGTTGAGTGAACCGGTACGGAATCTTTCGGTTGCAGTCAAAAATGTGGTCGAAGCCATAGAAAAAGTCGCTGAAGGAAACGAAGAGCTCCAGCTCGTGGTTAAGCTGGGAAATACTATCATCGATAAACTCAATTATTGGGATAAAACCTTATCGGATTCGGTCCAAAATAAAAAAGCCGCAGACGATTTTTCTATCAAATGGTTGAATGTTACCCCTAAAAACGTGACATTCTCGAATACGAAATTATCGTATGCCGATAAGTTTAAGAGTTACCGTCTCGAAGCCGGAAAACCTTGGGTATTGACCTCGGCGACTTTGTCCGTTCAAGGTGACTTTAAACATTTTGTTAGTGAAATGGGGCTTGAGGACGCCCGGTCTTTTAGCTGGGAGAGCCCGTTCCATTATGCATCCCAGGGCCTAATGTATATTCCCCGGGATATGTGCGATCCGAAGACACCTGATTTTCCTGAACAGGTGGTGGATAAAACCTGGCCGTTAATTAAGAAAAATCAGGGAAGGGCTTTCATCTTATGTACCACTCACCGGGCCGTCTCAAGAATTTCGGAGTATTTGCGCCTGAAAATCGAACGTGATAATGGACATATTCCGGTTCTGGTCCAGAATGAAGCGCCTAAAAATGAATTAATCCGGCTGTTCAGAGAGCATGGAAACGCCGTGTTAGTCGGATCTATGAGCTTCTGGGAAGGAGTTGACATTAAAGGTGATTCCTTGTCGATGGTCATTATTGACAAAATACCCTTTGCTCCGCCTGATGATCCGGTTTATCGAGGAAAAGCCAATTACCTTGAGTCTCAAAATTTGAGTTCATTCAGAGAACTTTCCTTACCTGAAGCGATAATGACTCTAAAACAGGGAGCGGGACGATTGATCCGGGACCATCATGACAGAGGAATGCTTGTGATTTGTGATGTACGGATTTTGACCAAAAACTATGGCGGAAAGATTTGGAACAGTCTTCCTGACTTTGCCCGAACAGCCAATTTTGAAACGGCTTTAAGTTTCCTGGAGGAAATGAATGAGTCTTCCTCGGATAAAATCAAGGACGTAAAGCTTTAATGGTTATTTTTTGGCCGGTGCACTTTGACACTGTTTCCATTTCTGGGCCATGGTGTCATATTTGCTCTTGTCAGGATAGTTTTCATAGCCACAGAGAATTCTGGCAACCCGATCTTCGGGATTTTTACCGTTAAGTTTGGCTTTAACAGTAACATCCCTCGAATTGGACTCCCGTGGGAATTCAGAATAAATCAAATCAATTTCTTTATTTTTCGGTGGATTAGTACACTGGGAAACTAAAGCTCGGACTTTATAGGTGTCCTGGACTTTGGTTTTCTTGTCATATTTTAGAGTGGTGATTTCACCCCAGTCTTTTTTGGCGAGAAGGACGCGCCGGCGGCTGTTATTCTGTACCCACTCTATAAAGTTTTCTGTATCGGAGCAGTTTCTCCAGTCCGCAGGATAAACAACTTGAGTAATAAAAAAAGGAACTAGAGAGGAATTGAGTGACTCTTCCGCCAGACTATTCAAGTCGTCACAAGTCATGGCAGAAGGATCTTCCGGAATTGTTCTACAGCCGGTCAGAACAACGGATATAAAAAATAATAACGATACTACTTTTGTTTTATTTCTCATGAACAATCCGGATACTTACAGAATCATTGCGGGGCCGGAACAGGGAACGGTTCAATGACGCGTTGGACGTTCTTTTTGTTCGGCCGGTTTTTATTGGCCTCAATAATACGTTCAATATCGGCTTCTTTGTCTTTCATGCCCAGAGCTTTGTAACTATCTCTCATAATTACTAAGGCTTCCTCGGCCTGATCCGTACTCTGGAAATCATTTAATACAATTTGGGCACGGTTAATGGCTGCAATATAAGCATCTCGTTCGAAATAATACTTGGCAGTATTAATTTCATACTGGGCCTGAGCATAAATCAGCTCATACATTCTTTCACGAGCATCGTTGGCATAGCGGCTATGAGGGAATCGTTCAATCAGTTCCTTGAAAATATCAAATGCATCACGTGCAGCTTGGGCGTCCCGTCTGGACAAATCCTGCTTGGTCAACCAGTTCATCCATCCGTCATCTTCATCAAGAGTAGCTACCCCTTTTATATAAAGAGCATACGGGGACAAAGGATGTTCAGGATATTGTCTGAGGAAACGGTCACAGACGATAATGGCCTGCTGCATTTCTCTTTCGCGGAAATAAGAGTAAGCTGTCTCAATCTGGGCCTGTTGGGCATAGCGGCCGAACGGATAACGGGCTTCCAGCTTCTGATAGTAATCGCGGGCTGTCTCCCAGTTTCCTTCATTCAAATTGTCCCGGCCTTCAACATAAAGTTTGTCAGCTGACCAGCCTTCAGTCGGATCTTCAATGGAACTGAGCCAACTGCATGATGCAGTCGTTAAAATAGCTGAACCAAGTGCAATGGAAACGAGTGCACGTTGAATAGTTGTTTTTAAGGATGACATATGTCAGAACCACAAAATAATTTTAGTTCCTTGGATTATAGCCAGTACGAGGAAGATGTCGAAGAGCTCGCACAAGAATCAGAGAAAAAAATTGAGTTTGACGTGACTTTAGAAGAGGATGGAGAAAGGGTTGATAAGGTTTTAAGCATCCGCAATCCCGATATTTCCCGTTCGCGCATTAAAAGTTTGATCGAAGACGGAGAAGTCTCAGCCGACGGTGAAGTCATTACCAAGCCGAAACAAAAACTCGTTCTGGGTCAAAAAATTGTTCTAACTATCAAATCGAGGCCGGAAGATAATCCCTTTACGCCGACGCCGATGCCGCTCGATATCGTCTACGAAGATGATTCTATTCTGGTGATTAATAAACCGGCAGGTTTAGTGGTCCATCCGGCCACAGGTCATTGGGATGACACTCTCGTAAACGGATTGCTCGCCTATGATCCGGTGTTTTCAAAGTTACCGAGGGCAGGTGTTGTCCATCGTTTGGATAGAGAGACCTCTGGTTTAATGGTGGTCGCAAAAACAGAGCAGGCTCAATTGTCTCTGGTTCGTCAGTTACAGGAAAGAACCGTTAAACGGGAGTACTGGGCTTTGACAAGAGGAAAAGCTCCGCAGGATAAAATTATTGAGGCTTCGATCGAGAGAGACCCGAGAAATCCTATTAAGTTTGTTACCGGTAACTCCTCGCGGGCTAAACATGCTTTGACCCGGATAAAACTAATCCAAACGACAGAACAAAATGGAAAAACTTATTCTTGGGTTGCAGCCAGATTACAGACGGGCAGAACTCATCAAATTAGAGTCCACATGGAATCAATAGGATTTCCTTTGATAGGCGATCCGGTTTACAGAAACCGTTTACCGGTCCCTAAACCTGATGGAACTAAAGTTTCAGAGTTTAAACGGCAGGCTTTGCATGCAAGCCGCCTTGGCCTGGTTCATCCTGTAAGCGGTGAAGTGATGGAATGGTTTGCCGAGCCTCCGGAGGATTTCAGAGATCTGATGGATGAATTAGGATTCGGTCCCTGGGACGTGCCGTCCGAAGTTTTCGGCGACCCGGTTGTTGTCCTTGGTGATGATTCGGATGAATTTTCCGTCAACGAAGAACAGGTCGGTCGAATTTCTTCTTGGGATGATTTTGACTTCGGCGATGATGAGGATTCCACCGATTATTCTGTCTGGAAAATTGAAAAAAGAAAGGACTAAGTAAACATCATGAATATGACTAAACCTTCTTTAGAAGTGATTAGACCGGATTGCGAGCTTCCTTCCAACGTTGAGGCATTCTTTACACTGCGTACCGGCGGAGTCTCAGCCGGACCCTATGGCTCGGTTGACGGCTTTAACGGTTTGAACCTCGGCAATCACGTCGGAGACAGCCCTTATTGCGTCAGAAAAAACAGAGAAATAGTTGATACTCTGGGATGCCGGGATCTAAGGTTTTTAAATCAGACCCATACCCGGACGGTTGTGCACGCAGATGAAATTCAAAGTGATACCATGGAAGCCGACGGCTCCTGGAGTGAGTCTGAGGATATCGGTTGCGTGGTAATGGTTGCTGATTGTCTTCCTGTTCTTTTGTGGTCAGATAACGGTGAAATTGTTGCAGCCTGCCATGCCGGCTGGAAAGGGCTCGGACGGGGTATTATTTCAGAGACGGTCAAGACAATGAAGACTCAGTTAAAGGATTCGTCTTCTGGTATCAATGCCTGGTTGGGGCCGCGACTCGGCCATGAGAACTTCAAAGTAAAGCAGGATGTTAAAGACTTTTTCCTGAATTCCGAACTAGCACAGGCGGTCAATGAAGAAATCTTTACGCCTTCAGGCGATGGCTTTTTATTTAATTTTGCTAAGCTTGCCGAGTATGCCCTTAGACTGGTAGGCGTAAATCAAATCTACGATTGTCAGCTGGATACTTTTGCTGATCCAAATCGTTTTTATAGCTATAGAAGAGACAAGATAACAGGTAGACATGGAGCAGTTATTTATAAGAAACCACAGGCCTAGCGGTGTAGTAGAAAATGAAGAACTTACCTGGTATTACATTCAGCCGGCATTCAAGCAGCTGACCATCTATGACTGGTTGCTGGGTATCTTTATTTTTGCCTTTATCGTATTCATTCTGGCTTACATTGAACCTGTTTTGGTGTTGGAGAGTCCATGGGCAATTTTGATACTTCCGTTAATCTGTGCTGTTATCGCCTGGTTTATCTTGTTGCTTAAACCGCATCGGCAGATTTTTTACAGAATTGATAAGTTCGGTATTTACAGCGAATTTCGGCAGTCTACCAGCCCTTTTTTAAATGAAATTGAAATCATTATTTCACTGTTTCTTTCATTATTCGGAGTCAGAGATTCTTTCTATATCAACAAACACTCATCAAAATCAAGAGAATTTGAATGGAAAGATATAGTGAGTATGCAGGAAAGCGCAGGACTAAATAAAATAGTACTTCAGGCCGGCCTTAAAGGAAAACTTTATTTATTTACTTCCCCCGAACAATTTCGGCAGGTACTCATGTTAGTGACAGAATACGTTAACCAAAGCAGGAAATCCTATGATTAAAAAGATTTTAATGATGACTCTAATTAGTGGGTTCGCAATGACAGTACAAGCAAAACAATACGTTGTCGATGTTCGTACAGCTCCCGAAGTAATGGAAACAGGTAAAGTCCAAGGAGCACTGGTCGACGATGTCAGATCGCCCGACTTTTTAAAAGATTTCCAAAGTTTTGGCATTAAACCGGATGAAGATGAAGTTCTTGTTTACTGCCGCTCAGGTAAACGTGCTGAGGCAGCTAAGGAAATGCTGAAAAATGCAGGATATAAAAACGTTAAAAATTTAGGTGGCTACGAGGATGCCGCTAAAACTTTAAACAAACCTCTTGTTAGATAAGAACTTGAATATGGTACGTAGAAAAATTCCGCGGGTTGGTTTTGTTTCATTGGGATGCCCCAAAAACCTGGTCGACAGTCAGAGAATCGTGACGATCCTCAGGGCAGAAGGGTACGCTATCAGTGGAACATATCAGGATTCCGACTTGGTTATTGTGAACACCTGCGGATTTATTGATGCTGCAGTGGCGGAGTCCCTCGAAGCAATTCAGGAAGCTCTCAATGAAAATGGTAAAGTCATCGTCACCGGATGTCTCGGTAGTAAGAAAGAAGAAGGCCATAACTTCGTAGCCAGACGCTTTCCGAAACTGTTAGGAGTAACCGGACCAGAAGAAACCGATAAAGTGTTGAAACTGGTTCATGAAAATCTGCCTCCTCCTCATGAAGCATTCGATAATCTGGTCCCCGGCGGCGGTATTCTTCTAACTCCTCCGCATTATGCGTATTTGAAGATTTCAGAGGGGTGCAACCACCATTGTTCTTTCTGTATTATCCCTTCTCTTCGCGGTAAGTTAGTTTCACGGCCGATCGGTTCTATTATCACAGAGGCCGAAAACCTGGTTAAAGACGGCGTTAAAGAATTGATCGTCATCGCGCAGGATACAGCGGCTTATGGAGTCGATGTCAAGTACAAACTTGATTTTATTAACGGTCGACCGGTTAAGACAAAAATCAACGTGTTATTTGAAGAACTTTCAAAACTTGGCGTCTGGATTAGACCTCATTATGTTTATCCTTATCCTTCGGTTGATGAATGGGTCCATTTAATGGCTGAGGGAAAGATTCTTCCTTATCTGGATGTTCCGTTCCAGCATTCAAATCCGCGCGTTCTCAAAGCAATGAAACGCCCGGGAAGCGAAAATAATTTAGAAAGAATTGAAGCCTGGAGAAAGATCTGTCCGGAAATAACGATCCGTTCCACGTTCATTACAGGCTTCCCCGGTGAAACAGAAAAGGAGTTTGAAGACCTGTTGAACTTCCTCAAAGTGGCTAAACTCGATTGCGTCGGTGCTTTTGCCTATTCGCCGATTGAGGGTGCAGCTGCTAATGAACTGCCGGGCGCTCTTCCTGAAGAAATTAGAAATGAAAGAAGAGAACGTCTTATGGAAGTGCAGGCGGATATCTCCCGCGAGTTACTGAAGAAGAAAGTCGGTAAGACCATGAAAGTCATCGTTGATGATTACGATGAAGAAAATGGTGTTGCAATAGCCAGATCGCAGGCTCAAGCCCCTGAGATTGACGGTGTGACTTACATTGAAGATCAGCCGGATGTCAAAGTTGGTGACATGGTAAATGTCGAAATTACCGATTCAGATGATTTCGATCTATATGCAACGTTGAAAGACAAGTAATCTATTTGAGAATAAGAGGAACAGAAACGTCAGCCAAAAAACTAACTGACGGGAAGTTCCTCTTTCTTATTCTTATTGAGCGAATATTCGCTATGAACCACCTCATAATCCTTGCGGTAACTTCTCGCGATTAAATAAGCAATGAACAAATAAAATCCGGCCAGCCCTAAAAGATGAAGCAGATGTGGCATGATTTCACCAATTGATGCTCCTGCCTGCGAGGCTCGCAGCATGGCGTGGACCCCAGGTGTAGACGGAAGCATATAAGAAAACATCCGCATGTAATCAGGAATGTTCTGGAGTGGAAAAAGATCACCGGTGATAAACACACAAGGTAATGAAGTTATAACAGCAGACTGCACAACATAATTGGCTTTTTTAAATGCAAAGCCGACTGCTAGTGCCAAAGCGATTACCGCCAGGGACAGGCAGATACAGGTAGCAAACGTTGCTGCGACATTCTGGAATGAATTAATCCCATGCCAGGCAAAAGATGCTCCTTCGATAAACAATGTCCAGAATAAAAGATTGACCACAAAGGGCAGATAAAGATAGAAAAAATAAACAGGGTTTTCAATTGCTCTGACCAACGGGAAAGGATATTTCTCTGCACAGAACCATTCGTTAAGAAGAGTGCCGACCCCTGCGACCATGACGGTCTGGAAAATAATGCAAAAGACAATCGGAACGGCAAAGTTCAAATAACCTGTCACAGTGTTGTACATCGGCTGAAATATAACGGCCGGAGGGGCGGAGGCAGTGGCGGCTATGTTACTTAATGGAACACCCTGTTTTACTAATTGAGCCGCAATCGCTTCCGTGGCAATCTGTTTAAGAGGACCGGCGATACCCCCGAAAGAGCTTTTGGCTTTAACAATAAAAGCGCCGTTGGTCACTAACTCGATTCCTGTCGGGACACCTGCTATGGAATCCTTCATGAACCCATCAGGAATGGTGATCATGGTTGAATATTTACCGTTTTTTAGATCAGTAACGGCTGTCGGACGATCTTTTGAGACCCCTTTGACATTGATCTGAGGAATCGATTGCAGAGATCGGGTAAAAGAACGGGAGACTGGGCTGTCATCCAAGTCCACTACCACTGCAGTGATGTGCTCCGGCAACTGTGCCATATAAGGCCACGCGTAATAAAACGAGTAGAAGAAAATGGCAACCAGAAAAAATGAAAAGCAGGAAAGATTGGTTAACATCTGCTTGGTTGTTTCTGTGAAGCTACTCCACCATCCGCATTGTTCTTTCATAGCTTCCTCACTTTTCTGGCGATTTGAATGAGACTTGTCGGAGACTTCTCACCCAGTTCTTTTTTGTTGTATTTCTTTTTAAGAAGAGGTAGTCCGATTGCCGCCGGAACAATGATAAGCAAACCCAGACAAATGAAAACTTCTCCCATGTCTCTGACATTGGCTCCCATAACCCACTGAAGAGATTGTCCTTCGATATACCAGGTCAGAGGAAGAAATTTTGCGAAAATCTGTACATATTGTCCCATTGAATCCAGTGGGATAGAAAAGCCGGTAAAGGGCAGAGAAGGTGCAGCATAGCCTGAAGTAACGACTAAAGCAAAGCGCCAGGTCGGGGCAATGGAGCAAATCAGAATAGAGGCTGCAGCAAAAGCTGCCAGACACATAATCCCGGTAACAAACCACACAAATAATGACCCAGACGGAGCCCACCCGCCTTGGCCTGCAAACAAAGCCAGATACCAGACAAAGATAAGTGAATAAAGAAGAAAGTGTGGGAATAATTTACCGATGACGGCGGCTGTAATACTGTTTTCCGCTGTATCAAACCAGTCTTTGATCTGGTTTCTGTAATCTTCACGGATAATAGAGGTGGTAAAACAAAAAATGGCTCCGAGCATCAGGAGACCGGGAATAAGATTGCTTCCGAGAAAAGCATTAAAGTTCATTGCCATATTGCCCAAGGCGTACATATCGGAATGAATGACCTCAGTGACCCTTTTTGCACCGGCCGGTCCGATTCCTGTTGCTAAAGAACTTTGGGCAATTTTTTGTGTACTAAGGGCGGAAACCAAAGCTGTTATATCGCCCTGGAGACCACCGGCTACGGCATAGCGGTTCTCATCAAGATAGACAGAGACGGAAGACCCTCTGCCCGATAGCGTCTCTTTGGTGTAACCAAATGGAATCGAAATAATTCCGTAGACATCACCTTTTCGTAATTCAGTAAGAGCTTCCTCCTGGGTATTGAATGAGACGGGCTTGATAGTTCTCAGTGAAGAAATAGCCATTGAGACTTGACGGGACAATGACGTATTGTCATTATCTACCAGAGCAACGGGGACCTGCTCTATAATCCCGCGCCCGAGAAGTCCCCATACCACAAGCATCCACAGTAAAGGAAAAACGAAGCAGACCATTACTTCTCCGGGATTTTGGCAAAGCCGCTTAATTTCTCTGAAGCTAGTAGCCGCAACAGCGTTAAACCATGTGATAGGTGACAGCATGACGTTTTTATCTTTCAACAAGAACACTCATGCCGGGTCTAAGAGCTTCAACTTTTGTAACCGGCCGGGCTCTAACTTCAAAAGTTTTCATATCATAGCCGGCGTCCTGGCGGGTACTCCTCCAGGTTGCATAATTGGCTCTCGGACTGATGTAATAAATTTCGTATTCAACAGTTTTATTGCCGATTGCGGGGACCGTCGCTTTGAGCTTTTTGCCGATTTCAATACCCGGCATATCAGGTTCACGGATATTAAAGGTGGCCCACTGATCATTGAGATTGACAAGTGTAATGATTGGATAGCCCGCGGCAGCCAGTTCACCTTCGACAAAGATAATTTTTTCAACCTGTGCATTTAATGGTGCGTAAAGAGTTTTGCTTTCAGTCAGGGACTTGACTTCTTCCACACCTGCCTGAGCCTGGGAGCTTAAATCCGCCACGGCTTTCTTTTCCTGTTCTCTGGCTCCGATTTCTGCAATTTCATATTGCTGTTTTGCGGCTTGCGCTAATTTTGTAGCAGAGATCAGGTTCGTTTGAACTTCATCGTATTTTTGGGTTGAAACAAGACCGTCTTTGTATAAAGCAGCAATACGATTAAATGTTTTCTGAGCAAGATCTCTGGCAGCTTCTGCTCTTTGCCACTGCGCTTTAGCGGCTTCTTTTTCTTGAGGACGGGCGCCTTCATCGACAAGATCTTGTTTAGCCTTTGCAGCTCTTTCCTGAGCCTGAACTTGGGCAAGTTTTGCTTCTAGCTCCGGAAGGTGCATTTCAACAACAGGCTGCTCTTTTACAACAAAGTCTCCTTCTTTCACCAGTATTTGCTGAATTCTTCCGGGAACTTTCGATGAGACTGAAATTGTTCTGGATTCCATTTGTCCTTGAAGCGGAGGTGAGGGAGGGAACGCCGCCTGATAAATACCCCAAATAATGAAGACCACGAGCCCAATGAGAAGAACAAGGAGAATAATTGTCCCAAGCCTTAAGGATTTTTTCTCTTCGTTTTCTATCTGGATTTCTTTCTGAGATAACGATTGTTGTTCTTTTTGATTTGTATTTTCCGTTTCAGTAGTCATAACAGTCCTATTTTTCTACTATCACGTTTTTATCGTTGAAGGCGTTCATAAAATCTGACATCTTCCCGGCCATTGCGTGGAGAATGGCGTAATTGGAAACAAACTCATAAGCCGCCAGTCTTCTTCCGACTTCGGCTTTTAAAAGTTGGCTTCTTGCTTCGGTAACATCTAGAGCCGTGTAAAGGCCTTCTCCGAAGCCTTTTGATTTGAGTTTCAGGTTTTCAGAAGCTAGAGTGACAGTCGAAGCACTTAATTTGTATTGATCGATTGAATTCTGTGTTTTTAGCCAGGCAACTTCAACCGCAGTTCTGACAGCATTGGTTGCTTCAGCTTTTCCGGCTTCAACCTGCTCTAAAGTTGCTTCTGCACTTCGGACACTGGCTCTCCTGTCTTTTGCGTTCCAGATAGTAAAGTTAACACCAACGCCTGCAATCCAGTTGGGTTCTACCAATGTTTGGTAGTGCTTTATAAAATTGTATTGGCCAAAAGCAAAAACCTGAGGAGCCCACTCTGACTTAGCCGCCTTTATCCCGGCATCGGCTTGGGAGGCTTTTGCCTGAATGACCGCAAGTTGCGGGTTAAAAACAAGAGCGGTATCAACCCAATACTTCAAGGGTTGAAGCGGTCTATTCAGAATAAATAATGGTGTTGATAGATTGCCAAAGTCCTCTTCTCTTAAAAGTCTGGCCAGTTGAAGTTTTGCAACTTTGACGTTATCTCGAGCTTTTAAATAATCTCTTTTCGTGTTATCTCTGGCCACTTGAACCGACATTCGTTCGACTTTGCTAATCATGCCTTGTTTTTCAAACTTTACGGCACGTTGGAGCTCTTTGTTCTGTTGATCAAGCATCGATTTTTGCAACTTCTCTATGGAAACAGCCAGTTGCAATCCAAAATAATATCCTGCCAACTGAGCATCAAGCTCTTCAGCCGTTTGTCTTTTGCTGGATAAAGCTTCGTCAACAGCATATTTACCTGCTTCCTGGACAGCGCTAATTTTTCCGCCCGTATAAATAGGCCAGGTAGCAGTTGCAGAAGCTCTCGGCCCATTTAAGGAAAGTTTTTCATTCAAACCAATTGGAAAAGGACCAAGGACAGGCAGAGAAATATCTTTATGGATATCTATCTTTTTTTGTCCGGCGATTTGTACTGCCTGTACAGAAACTGTGGGTCCTCCCAGCGTTTCTAAGGACTCACTGGCTTCCTGTTTGCTTCTGACATTTGCTTCACTGGCTTTAAGCTTATCGCTTCGGCCATACAGCCATGTTCTGGCAACAGAAAAACTCAACGGCATCTTTTTTTCAGCGTAGTTGCCGGCAGTTATCGTGACAGGTTTTGGAGAACAAAAAGCTTGAGTACCTGCAAAAATTAATACTGACAATAAGATGTAACGCATACCGTGAATCAAAAGGGAACCATGTCGCTGGAGATAATAACAAATTTTTCAATTTGTTAACTGAATAGGCCGTCTACACTGATATTCCATCAGAAAAAGGCAGTGGATTTGAATTGAGTTGACCCATGCAGGTATTCACTAGAACAAAGTATTCATCGTCAGAAATAGAATGAAAAAACTATGAGTTCCAACTCAGAAAACAGCAAAAATAGTTGGGGCGATGACCTTCAAATCAGGTTCCGTAAGCGGGCAGGTGAACTAAAAATCTTGGTTCTTCAAACTGAAGCAGAAAATAATATGCTTCATGGAAAGGATGGGAAAATGTCGAATAAAAGGTCGTCAGGTCAAATGGCCCGGCCCATTTTTCTCCATTAGTTGCTCCTAAAAATGACAGGACTGAAGACAGCTATGAATGGTTGCCACTCAACCTTTCGGGACCGGTGTTCAGAAAATAGGATAAACGATACTGTAGCTAAGAAGTGTCTTATGCTCGTTACAGGAAACATTGTTGTACAGATCTACTAAACTACTTAAGAATCGACTTGCTAGAACAAAAACAAGAGGTTATGAAAAGAGTGGGTTGATACCGTTTTTGAAAAATTGTTAGACAATTGCTTTTTTTCTTGCAATTTACTTAAAATTCGACTCACATACCAGTGGTGAGTGAGTCGCCCGGGGACATGTTACAGGAAGCTTTGACTTTTGAACGGCGCAGCGCCCCAGTCTTATTCCTTGTTCCCAATAACCATGCTTTACGCCATATTAATAGATGGTAGTTTTGCCAGACGAATGTTAGGAAGTTCGGGAATGCGCGCCGAGTCTGAAGATATTTAAGCTCTGGTCCAATGTATCCGGAGGTCTCCTTATTTAGAAGAACCTGTATTACATCGTATTAACCAGGAATTCAACAACTCAGAGGATTTGAAAAAATACCTCTACTCAAGAAGCAACGCTCGAGAGAACTATTCAGGAATTCAAAACGAAGCAAAATAGAGCTGCATTTGCTATGGCTCAGCGTCGCATAGATGAGTCTGATAGCTGAAACGACATTAACATAACGCACCAGCAACTATCCTAAATTGAGAGAAATCTCAAATCCAAAGCCGATCGAAAGCGTAATGGAGTCCTCTCTTTTGAAGGCAGATATCGGGACACTTTTGAAATAAGTACGCAACCTAATAAATTCTGAGATGAAAAACCCAAATGACAGAGTGGTGTTTTCGTGGATATTTTGAGATAACTCTTTTATAGCTATTGGGTATCAATGGGTTTTGGCCTCCCCAACAGGAATCGAACCTGTACTTCAGTCTTAGGAGGACCGCGTTGTATCC
>CANTYJ010000056.1 GCA_947854175.1 uncultured Turicimonas sp.
ATAAAAGAAAGGGGAAATGCTAATCCGATAAAAGTCGAATTTTGCAACATCCCCTTTTTATTAATCATTTTTTATGTACAACAAAAAAGCCGGATGGTCCGGCTTTTGCTAATTATCTACAGATTAGTGGGTAGCTTTTTCGTGAGGAATGTTTTTGAGTCTGTCAGGCCACCAAGATGGATACGGCTCAGTTTGTGGGTTCTGTAAGTAACCCGGAACGTAGTGAGTTTCACCTGTCTTAACAGCTTCTGCACCGGCATTGTAGTAACCCATGATTGTGAAGGAACCTAAAGCAATCATGAAAATAATCAAACCGGCTGTAACTTTGCGGAGCAATGCACGAGTTGCATTGGAAGGACCACACCATTTCATGCATAAACGATACAAACCGATCATGCCGTGAACTTCTGTAACAACCAGGAAGAGGAATACAACCCACAACCAGGAGTTATAAACTTCGAGACCGCTGCCATAAGGGCCGATTTCACCTGGGTTCATCAACATTGGCAACATGTGCGGGAAAACAAGAGCAGTCAAAATAACGCCGGTAATAAACTGGAACCACCACCATGTAGTGTCATTGTGACGGAGAAGTTTGACGTGGCCACGCATTATGTTAAAGGCCTTGACGTTCTGTGGGAACTTACGAAGAGCCAGAATGGCGTGAATAACAACCAAAACGAAAATAACGCCGACGAATAAAGAGTGCATCCAAAGATGATCTACTCCGTCGATGAAGTAACCGCCTGTTAAAGAAACTAAGTTCCAGAAGGTGTCCTTTCCAAGAAGAATAGAGCTTGTAAAAGCCATGTGGCAGAAAAGGAACAAACCAAGAATCAAGCCTGTCAAGCTCTGCAAAACGTCAGCCCATGCATAAGCATGAGACTTGTGTTGTGTTTCTGTGAGTGCAACACCATCAATAATTGTTTTTGCTGACGGAGTTACCTTATACAAATGGGAGATGTCCTTAAAATCGTCGGCCATAGTAAAACCTTTCTTAATCGAAAAATATCTATTGAGGAGATCTTGCTCTTTAATCCAAAATTAAGCGAGTAGAAAAAAGAGAGGAGAAGGTCCTCTCTTAACAATATTCAAAAATAATTTAAAAATATTAGGGTTTATACCTACTTTAAATTATTTATGCACTTATTTGGTGCCAAAAATTCTATCACCAGCATCTCCTAAACCCGGAAGAATGTAGGCGTTATCATTTAATTTTTCATCCAGAGAAGCGACATAAATACCGATATCAGGATGAGCCTTCTGAAAAGTTTCAACACCTTCAGGAGCTGCTACCAATGCCATAAAGACGATGTCTTTAGCTTTAACTCCTCTTTTTAGAAGGACGTCAACAGCTGCTACTGCAGAGTTTCCGGTTGCCAACATCGGGTCAACAACAATGATTCTTCTATTCTTTAAGTTTGATGGTAATTTAACCAAGTATTCAACCGGTTTGTGATCAGGACCCCGATATAAACCAATGTGACCAACTCTGGCAGAGGGCATGAGATCCAGCATGCCATCGCTCATTCCTAATCCTGCTCTTAAAACCGGGACGATTACCAGTTTTTTCCCGGCTAAAAATTGTGCCTTATACTTACAAAGAGGAGTGTCGATTTCTCTGCTTTCAAGAGGAAGATCTCGTGTGACTTCGTAACCTAAAAGGTAAGTCAACTCTCTTAATAACTGGCGGAATGTGTTTGACGGTGTGCTTTTCATCCGCATTGTGCTTAATTTATGTTGAACCAAAGGGTGGTCAACAATATGAAGATTAGGAAAGCGTGGATCTTTTTTCATTTATTTCTCCAAAAAACTTCCCATAATTATCCTCTCTAGGAATAAAAGTTTCCAACACTTCAAACAAATTGTTTAGACTTGTGTTCAATGATTACAAATTTAATGAAGGAGTTTATATGCGCTATTTAGTGCTTTTGGTCCTACTATTGTTAGGTGCAGGTTTTGTTTTTGTTAACTGGACAGCCGTTTGCACTCCGGTGGAAGTTGATCTCTTTTTCACAAAAGCACAGGCTCCTCTCGGCATGATGCTTTTAATTTGGTTTGGTATTTTGTTCCTTGTGGTTGTATACGGTTTATTAAAACAACAAGCTGTTGCTGTTACGACAGCCAACAGAATGGCAAAAGAAGTCGAAACACAAAGAAAACTTGCAGCTAATGCTGAAGATTCTCGTTTGACAAATGTTAAGAGCGAATTTGAAACGAAATGGCAAGAGTTGATGAGTAAACAGCAGGCTTTGTTGAGTACAACGGAGAAGAATATTCTTGATCAGCAAAATAAATTGCTCGAAGCTTTTAAAGAAGCATTACAAACGTCTGAGCAAAAAAATCTTGACTTGAGCAAAAATATCACGACATCTTTAGATACGATGGATGATAAATTAACCAAAGTTTTAATCGAGGCAAAACAGATTGTTGTTAAATCCAACTCTGCTAATGAAAGTCAAAGCTAAAGATAAAATTAAAGGCCTTGTCATCTGACAAGGCCTGAATAAAAAATTACGACAGTTCTTGGTGGTAGCGAACGACTCTCTCTACTTCTTCTTTAGCTCCCAAGAACACAGGAACTCTCTGATGCAATTTTTCCGGCACTACATCTAATATTCTGATTTTTCCTGTAGATGCAGCTCCTCCAGCTTGCTCAATCAGGAAGGCCATTGGATTTGCTTCATACATTAGGCGCAGTTTTCCTGGTTGTTCCGGTTTCCTGTTATCCCACGGATACATGAAAATACCGCCTCTGCATAAAACCCGGTGAACTTCGGCAACCATTGCTGCGACCCATCTCATATTGTAATTTTTACCTAATGGACCGTCTTTCCCGGCTAATAAATCTAAAACGTATTGTTTAACCGGTTTTGCCCAATGTCGCATATTCGACATATTGATAGCAAACTCTTCAGTAGATGGTGCGATAGTAAAGTTTTCTTTGGTCAGAATGTAGTCTCCTGTATTCATGTTCAGAGTAAACATGACTACGCCTTTACCAAAAGAAAAAGTCATTATCGTTTGAGGAGAATACATCACGTAACCGGCAGCTACCTGTTCTTTTCCTGGAATTAAAAAGCTTTCATTGGTAATTTCTCCTTGGGGAGCTTTTGTAATTGAAAATATCGTTCCAATCGGAGCGTTAATATCAATATTGCTTGAGCCGTCCAGAGGATCAAACGTAATCAGGTATTCGCCCCTTCTGAACTGTTTAGGAGTAGGCAAACAATCATCCATTTCTTCACTGGCCATACCTGCAACAGCACCCGTCCATTCAACTCCGTGAACAAAAATTTCATTGGATAAAACATCTAGTTTTTTTTGATGTTCTCCTTGAACATTGTCCGTTCCTGCAAAACCGAGGACCCCTGCTAATGCTCCGTGTGTAACTTTGTCATTGATAACTTTACTGAGTTGAGCAACTGAAGAAATCAAGACGGCTAAGTCATTATCTATTTCCTGCTTTTGAACGGCGTTTAATAAATATTGAGGTAAGGTAATTGACACGGGATTCTCCTTTAAACAGGTTCGTTAATAGCTTTATCAACAATCTCTCTTAAATCAGGTGAGAGATTTTTTTGCTGGCTTACGTATCTTAAAGCTTTGTACATCATAGATGAGAGGTTTGGCTCGTATCTTCTCCAATTTTCCAGTGCTCTTGCCAGACGTGAAGAGACCTGAGGGTTAAAGGAATCTATTTTAAGAACCACTTCAATCCATAATTGGTATCCTGAACCATTAGGTACATGAAACTCAGGTCCTCCGGAAGTAAAGAACGTTCTTAAAAGTGAATAAACATTATTCGGATTCTTAATTGAGAATAATGGATCCAACATTAGAGCCCTAATCTTATTGACAACGGGCATTTCTCCGTGGACTGAGTTGGCCTGGGCTTGTACCGTCAGCCACTTATTGATTAATAACGGTTCATTGGCCCAAGCAATAGAGCTTTTATTGAGCATTTCTTGTCGGATTGGTAATCCTGACTTCACTGCAATTGTTAATGCCCCCAATTTATCTGTCAGGTTGTTACCTTTTTCAAAGAGGTTTCTGGTCTGTTGAACTCCTCTTGGATTACCGGAAGCAACCAAATAGCTCAAAGATAGAAACTTCAAAGCACGCTTACCTTTGCTATCCGCATCAAATTTGTAGATGCCTTCTGTTGAACAGGTTTTGACTTTGTCCTCGAAGCTTGTTTTCAATCTTTGTCCAATCTTCTTTTCCATTATTTGAAGAGCATGACGAATTAATGCCGGCTCTATGATGATGCTATCTTCGTAAATAGCCTTTTCGCTTGGAAGCTTGAGAATTTCAGCCCGATAAGCCGGTGATAGCCTTTCATCATTCAAAATTTCTTCAAAGGTTGCCAAGTAAGCTTCCATTGGAGATAAAGAGTTAGGATTCTTTGATTTTCTTAGGTCTTGGATAAAAGCGTCAATAGCTAGTAGAGAAAGTTTCTCGAAAGCTTCGGCGCGATTAAATAAGTCAGAATCATTTTTTGCCAGGAATACTAATTGGTCTCGAGTATAGGTAATATCGAAAATAGCCGGAGCGGAAAAACCACGGCCTACTGATAAAAGCGGTCTTCTTAAAACATTTACGAATGTCCAGCTTTCTTCTTCTTTTTCCAGCATAAGGACCCGAGTTGTTCCTTTTGGAGCTTCTTCTCCATACAACTGTAAAGGAATATCCTTACCGGAGTCATCTAAAACTCCGATAGCAATAGGAATTGGAAGAGGTTTCGGTTTGGGTTGACCGGGAAGTGTTCTGTTCGTTTGTTTGGCGGTTATTGTAAGAGTATGTTCTTTTTCATCCCAATTTTGTTTGAAAGAAACTCGGGGTGTTCCTGCCTGGGAATACCACAAAGCAAACTGTTTTAAGTCAGCGCCATTAGCTTCTGCCATAGCGATCCTAAAGTCATCACAGGTAGCAGCGGAACCGTCAAATCTTCGTATGTATTCACTTAATCCTCGTTTAAAACCGTCTTTACCAAACATGGTTTGGTACATGCGAACGACTTCGGCGCCTTTTTCATAGACGGTCATAGTATAAAAGTTATCGATTGAGCTATACGCCTCAGGACGAACAGGATGCGCCATCGGGCCGGAATCTTCAGGGAATTGAAGAGTTCTTAGTGCTCTGACATCTTGAATTCGTTTCACCACTTTTGCGGATTCGCTTCCAAGCATGTCACTTGCAAATTCTTGTTCTCTAAATACAGTTAAACCTTCTTTGAGAGACAGCTGGAACCAGTCTCTGCACGTGACTCTATCTCCGGTCCAGTTATGAAAATATTCATGACCAATAACTGACTCAATCGCTGAAAAATCAGAATCTGTTGCAACTCTGTCATCTGCAAGAACATAACGCGCGTTGAAGATGTTTAATCCTTTGTTTTCCATTGCGCCCATATTGAAGTCGTTTGTGGCCACGATCATGAACCGTTTCAAATCCAAAGTTAGGCCATACCGAATCTCATCCCAGCGAATGGCTTTTTTTAAACATTCCATTGCATGCGCAGTTTTGTTTTCGTTCCCGGGTTCTGTGTAAATCTGCAGTAAAGCTTTCTCACCATTGTTTAGTTCGATGGTTTCTTCGTTAGCCACAAAATTGCCTGCGACAAGTGCAAAAAGATAGGACGGTTTAGGGAAAGGATCGGTCCAAGTGGCAAATTTTCTACCATCCGGAAGGAATCCTTCTTCTGCCAAATTCCCGTTGGATAGAAGTACCTTGCACTCCTTCGGTGCGTGCAGCGTTACGGTGTATTTAGCCAGGACATCTGGCCGGTCCGGAAAATAAGTAATTCTTCTGAACCCTTCGGCTTCACATTGAGTAATGAAATTATTGTTAGAAAGGTAAAGTCCAGAGAGTTCTAGGTTACTCTTCGGATTGATCCTGGTGATAATTTCAAATTCGGTCGGGTTTTTTATGTCATGAAACACTAATTTGCCGGGATTCATGGCATATTGATTAGTGAGGACGGGCTCACCGTTAATTTTAATGGAAACCAGTTGAAGGTTTTCGCCATCAAGTTCGAATTCATCGGATTTTCTGTCCGGCTTCGGAATTACCTTCATAGTTGAGGTAACTAAAGTCGCATCCGGAATAAGATCAAATACGAGATTGATAGTTTCAACATCATGATTTGTAGGTTTATAGTCTTTCCGATAAACGACTGTATTTTTATTTGACATTGAAATCCTCAATTAAACAATCTGACAATTGTAAATAATTAGCCCAATATATTCTAATTGTCCTGTCAAAGCTATCCTGATAACGGTTTTGAGAAATAGAAAAAGTAAAAAGTTTTTGTCTGAATACAGAAGACTGACCAATTTTCTATAGAAACAAATAAACACTAAATGAAAATGACTACTAACTTTGAAGTATTTAAAATTTCTCCCACTTTAAATATGGAGGTCTACCAAGAATGTGTACCACAGTTATAGTCGGAGATAAAGCTAGCTTCGACGGTTCTTTTTTAATGGCCAGAAGTGCAGACAGTTCTTCATTAAAAGCACAACATTTTGTCATCCATCCTGCAAAAGATTATCCCGAAGGCTCAATGTACAGAACAAAAGAACACGACGGAGCCACTGATTTCTCTTATCCACACCCAGCGCATGCAATGCGTTATACAACCGTTCCGAATTGGAAAACCGGTTTGCATGGTGCAGTAGGCTTTAATTCAGCCGGGTTAGGGATCACTGGCACAGAATCAATTTTTGCACGTGATGATGCATTGGCAATTGATCCGTATAACAAAGAAACCGGCATCACTGAAGACGATATTCTTGATGTTTTGCTTCCACGTTGTCAGACTGCAAGAGAGGCTGTAGCCTTATTAGGTAAAATCATTGAGACTCAAGGCGCCGGAGAAGGTTTCGGTGTAGGCTTTGCTGATGATAAAGAGCTTTGGTATTTAGAGACCGGTACCGGTCATCAATGGATGGCTCAGAAGACTCCTTCAGACGTTTACTTTGCTTCAGGCAATCAAGGACGACTCAGATTCTTTGATCCTGATGACGAAAACTGCATGGGTTCACCGACATTAATTGAATTTGCTATTAAGAACGGTTTCTATAACCCTAGTGAAGGAAAATTTGATTTCGCAGCAGCGTATACAAGAAACGACGAGAGAGATCGTATTTATAACGATCCTCGTGTCTGGATGATGCAGAAAATTCTTAATCCAAGTCTTGAACAGAAAGTTGCTGACGGAAGAAACTTTGATGTTTATCTTAAACCGGAACAGCCGGTCACGCTTCAGAATTTGAAGGACATTATGCGTAACCACTTCCAAGGTTATGCACATGATCCGTACAGTTCAGGACTTAACGGTAGCGAACCGTGGAGACCGGTTAGTGTTTTCCGTACTTATGAGTCTCATATTCTTCAAGTCAGACCTTGGTTACCAAGAGCCATCGGTGATGTAATTTATCTTGCTTTCGGCATGTCTTGCTTGTCATGCTTCATGCCTTTCTATCAAGGTTTGGATCATGTTCCGGAACATTTTGGCTTAGGTACCGATCAGGCTGATGATAAGTCTATTTACTGGAAATTCCGTAAAGTTCAGACATTAGCAATGACGAACTTCCCTTTATTAGCTCCTCTTGTACAAGCAAAATTTGCTGCTCATGAAAAAGTTATGACAGAAAAGCAGGTGGCTTTCGAGGAAGGATTCGTTAAGTTATATTCAACTGATGAAAAAGCAGCAATGAATCTGTTGCAGACATTCAATGAAAGTCTATTTAGCGAAACAGAAAAGGTCATTGATTCATTAATGAACGAAATGTTTACTGTTCTAACACAGACTATTGAGAAGGAGAATTTCTTCGCCAATAGAAAAATGAAAGACTAAACAGAGTTCTGAATTTTTCAATGATTTGCCTCTAAGGTTCAACTTGGAGGTTTCTTTTGGACTAAAAAAGCACTCACACCATTTTGTTTATGTGAGTGCTTTATTCTTTTCAGGAAGAACTACGCAAGTTCTCTATCCCTCATCGATTGATTACTTTTTGGCTGGTTCAGCAACTTTCCATGCATCTTCGAGCGGAGGGAAAGCATTATTCTTGGCGATATATTCGTCAACACCTTTGTAATTGTGGCCGGCAGTCTTATGACATTGAACGCAATTTGCCGGTTTATCAATGAAGCCTTTGTGGAATTGAGCAATCATCGGTTTCTTGGCATCATACATTTCTGATAAATTATGACAACCACGGCAGTTCTTGAAATTGTTGCCAACCATAGTGTCGATAACTCTCTTTTCTGTAACTTTACGTCTTTCGAGCCACTTTTCAGGTGTTGAGTAATTTCCTTTGATTTCTCCAATTAAAGAAACTGTACCGGCTTCAGCTTTAGCAAAAAGCAGCTGGAAGTAGGCGATTGGAGTAAGCGGATGGTTTGTTTCATTTAAAAGGTGGCAGTCAGAACAACCTGCAGTTGCACCGGAAGGGGTTCTAGCGTGAAGTCCCTGTTTCCAAGCATAAGCTACGCCGTCCATAGAGTGACAGAAACCGGCACAGAATTTATCAGAACCGGCCCATTGTACGACAGAGACAGTAGAAGCTGAAATAACGATGCCAGCTACGATACCGACAACTAAGAGCCAAAATACACCCCATTTGCTATTAGATGACATATCAATTTCCTTTTTTTATTCGATAGTTAGCTATTTTACTTACTCATATTGTTGAGATTTAGTGCAACTGAATCTGCTTCCAAATGCACTTTTCATAAGTTTATCTTAAGTTACAAATGGATAAAACAATTGACTTTAGTAAATATGGAAGGGGATTTCCCTGTAATTATTTTTAAATAATCTTTTCAGATTATCCCGTTTATACCTACATTAGACCGATAATGACGCTGGTTTCATCGATTAATAATGAAGCCTCTTCTCCTATTCTGAAGTCATTTTTTTCGTTTACAAAACCGACAACATTGAGTCCGTTAGATAACCTTAAAGTGACCTCACCACTTTCTTGGTTTCTGGGTAATCTTGCGATTTGTCCGTTGAATATCTCACCGTTATAGATTTGTGGAGCTTCTTTGACGACATGAGCTGCCGTTGCTTTAAATAGGGCTAATACCCCCATACCTACTTTTAAACCGAGAAGCTGATAACTTTCTAAAGTAA
Source organism: uncultured Turicimonas sp. (assembly GCA_947854175.1). Classification (GTDB taxonomy): domain Bacteria; phylum Pseudomonadota; class Gammaproteobacteria; order Burkholderiales; family Burkholderiaceae_F; genus Turicimonas. Next base: position 9,146 of record CANTYJ010000056.1, read on the forward strand.
TGCTTGATCTGATGTGACAGTTGTTCGCAACTCTGAGCCTTAATTTGACCTGGGATATTTGTGGATCGATATTTTCTATGACACAAGGAAGTATATTTCTTACGCTCATTCTGAGCGTGCTGGCGGCTAAAGATGCTAGTTTGGGAGCTTCTCCTTTTTCAATATCCATAAAAATCTGAGAACGTACTTTGTTTAATGCGGCCGAAGCTTCAAGAACTGAAAGACCTGCCTGCGTTAAACGTGCTCCACCTCCGGAATTTCCGCCTACTATTTTTTCAACTAAAGGAGTACCGGCTAAATTGTTTAATGTTTCAATTGCCTGCCAGGCCGCTTTATAGCTTATCCCTGCTGATTTGGCTGCTTTAGAGATACTGCCCAACGAGTTTATACGCTGGAGAATATCAATTCTTTTATCAACAGTTTGTTGACCGAGAGTATCAAAAATATTCATATACGACTCATAATTGAGCTAGACTAACGTTATTCCGTAAATGAATAGCGAGTCCGTTTACCAGAGGAGAACAAAATGCGATTAATCTCTTTTTTTGCACTTTCTACAGCTATTTTATCCTGTAATTCCTATGCAGAGGAGATAAATATAGCTGTTGCTGCAAATTTTACTGCGCCAATGAAAGAAATTGCCGTTATGTATGAAAAGGAAACCGGTAACAAGGTTCTGGCCTCTTTCGGGGGGACTGGTTCTTTTTATGCTCAGATAAAAAATAACGCTCCATATCAAATTTTGTTCGCTGCAGATGCAAAGACTCCAAAAAAAATTGTTGACGAAGGCCTTGGGCTGAAAGGAACAAATAAGCCATATGCATTTGGGAAGCTTGTTCTTTGGAGTTCCACTCCAAATTTTGTAAAAGAAAGCCCTGACTTTATAGAAGCGGAGGAGGTTAAAAAGATTGCCGTTGCTAACCCGAAATTGGCTCCTTATGGCGAAGCGGCTTATCAGACGATGCAATCATGGGGATTATTAGATAAGGTAAAAACAAAATTTGTAACCGGTGACAATATTGGCAAGACTTACCAGTTTGTTAAAACCGGAAATGCCAATGTTGGTTTTGTTGCTCTTTCTCAGGTTTACAAAAATGGCAAATTAACCGGAGGCTCAGGCTGGATATTGCCAACTAATCTTTACAAGCCAATTCGGCAGGACGTTGTTGTTTTAAATAATGCAAAAGATAATAAGATCGTCGCAGATTTTCTCAAATATGTTGAAAATAATCCTAAAGTTAAAGAGCTAATTCAATCTTATGGTTATGCTCTGAATTAAACAAAGGAATGAGAAGTAGAAGTGTTCACCACAGAAGAGTTAATGCCGATCAAGCTTACTTTGGAATTAGCGACAATTACGACTGTTGTACTTATCGTTATAGCAACCCCTTTAGCCTGGTGGTTAGCCAATGCTAAGTCTAAACTGAGCTCTATTATCACGTCTATAGTGACTCTTCCTCTCGTTTTACCGCCCAGTGTTTTAGGCTTTTATTTATTGGTCGCGATGGGGCCGAACGGACCTTTAGGAAAATTAACCGAAGCATTGGGATTAGGATTGTTAACCTTTACTTTTCCGGGACTAGTCATTGGTAGCGTTGTTTATTCCATGCCTTTTGCAATTCAACCTTTACAAGGTGCGTTTGAAGCAATAGGGAGGAGGCCTCTGGAAGTTGCGGCAACATTAAGGGCCAAACCATTGGATACTTTTTTTAATGTAGTTATACCTTTAGCTCGTCCCGGCTTTGTTACAGCATCTCTTTTAACGTTTGCCCATACGATTGGAGAGTTCGGTGTTGTTTTAATGATTGGTGGCAATGTCCCTGGAAAAACGCAGGTTGTATCTACTGAAATATACAGTTATGTCGAAGCCATGGAATACTCCAAAGCACATTGGTTGGCCGGCGGAATGGTTATTTTTAGTTTTTTTGTCTTGCTCGGACTGACGTTTTTAAATAAAAAGAACCAGAGGATGTTCTAAAAATTACAAAGGAGAATGAGTATTTTGTTTGATAAACATGTCTGTCAGGCTGATTTATCTTTAAAAAGAGAAGGTGGCTTTAAGCTTGATTGTAAGGTTACATTTCCCGGGGAGGGTTTAACTGCCATCTTCGGAGAGTCCGGTTCAGGAAAAACGACTTTTTTGAGATGTATTGCCGGTTTAGAGCAAGCTCACGGCTCGGTAACAGTCGGGCAAGAAATCTGGCAGGATGACTCAAAAAATATTTTTCTTCCTACTTGGCAGAGGCAATTAGGTTTTGTTTTTCAGGAATCTTCCTTATTTCCTCATCTTACAGCCTTGGGTAATCTGGAATTTGCCGTTAAAAGAAGTAGCAGTCTCTATTCTAAAAAAAGAATGAATGAGGCAATTGATTTGTTGGGTCTGAATCAACTTTTAAAAAGAAAACCTCATGAGTTATCAGGAGGAGAACGGCAAAGAGTTGCGATTGCACGAGCAATTTCGACAGATCCTCATATCCTTTTATTTGACGAGCCTCTGGCGTCATTAGATTATGCAAGAAAGGCAGAAATACTTCCTTGGTTGGAAAGACTAAAAAAGGATTTAAGAATACCAATGCTGTATGTTACTCATTCGGCTTTGGAAGTCGTTCGACTAGCTGAACACATTGTGATAATGAACAATGGTAAAAGCATAGTTTCAGGGAGCCTGGATAAAGTTCTTTCTAATATTGATTTTCCTATCAAGCTGGAAGGAAATATCGGTGTGGTTTTCAAAGGGCAAGTTATCGAGAAAGAAACACAGTGGAGATTAAATAAAGTTGCCGTCGGTGATTTTTTTGTATTTCTAAAGGATAACGGAGAACCAATTGGGGAGTCGGTTCTGTTTCGCATCTTAGCCAAAGATGTGTCAATAACAGCTAAAAAGTCTGAAGTAACTTCTATTTTGAATGTTGTCAGCGGTCAGGTTACAGCAATAAGACCCGAAGAAAATGGCTTTGACACAGTTGTTCAAATTAATTGCTCAGGTCAAAAGTTGCTGGCTCTTATAACGAACTGTTCTGCACAAAGGCTTAGTCTCAAAGTCGGAGATCCCGTCTGGGCGCAATTCAAAACAATGTCTTTGGATAATACTATGTAATGACAATTCCAGTCAGCAGTAAAGCAAATAATATCCGTTTATATCGATTTTGGGTCCCGACAATATTTAGCAATGCAGTTTAATTATCCAGGACCTTAACTGTAAAGTTGGTTGGTCTACCTTCAGAATAAGTAAAGGGAATTTGAACTTTTACGGAAAGTCCCCCTTTAATCTTTTTCATCGAAGGAATCGCTGTGTAGCCCGAAGGTGCGAAAATCTTTTGAAAGAACGTATTGTTGTTATTGATCAAAGAAATTTGAATCTGCGGAAGTTGCTGACTTCTCATATCCTGATTTTGTATTTGCAATGTGATCATCCACTGATCGTTTCCCATTGCTTCCATTTCGGAGCTTAAAATTCTCAATGGTCGGACCGGAGGACAATAAAAGAACTTGCAGCTTTGTTCAGAAACGCTGCTGAAGGGTTCCTTCTGCATAAAAGAAGGCTGTAAAAATAATGTTACTTGCCATGTACAAAGACAAACCACGATAAAGCAAATAAACAGCATTACGCTTCTTAGAATTCCGGAAGGGGAGGGAGGCTCTTCTGGATCCCCTAAATCATTTTCAGGCGGATATGTAATACCGTTTTCTACCGGAAAATCTTTGAATTCCGGATTGGATTTATCCAAAGGTGTTGAAAGTTCATCTAAGTCTTTGGAAAGTGATGCCATTAAAGCCTTAGGATCTTTTTTGACTGTTATAGTGGTGTCATGTTCTTTCCTATCCGGGCTTGTCTCGGAAGTGTGCGATACCTTTGAATTACCTGAAGAAGACTGGGATACGGAAACAGATGTAGAAGTTGTCGCATCCGATACTGCAGCATCTCTAGCTTCTTCCGAAGCAGCTTCATTCTTTTTTGGAATGTGAACGGGTGCAGATTGGAGTTCTGCCGGAACGATTTTAGGGATCTGAGCCTTTTTTTCTTCAAAAGGGCCGGAGAATCCCGGTTCATAGGGAAATTTAACACCGGTTGAATTTGTAGAAAGTTTTGGCTCCATTGTCTACCCGCTCAATTAACTTTTGTTTCCGGCCAGGCACACCCAACCTTCGGAAACTTTCCAAACTTGAAGATTTAGTTCAGGGCACATACCGTTGTACAAATCTATCAATTCTTCAGCTTGCCGTTCCAAAATTCCGGATAAAACCAAAGAGCCTCCTTGCTGAACTCTTGCAATGAGAGCAGGAGCAAGGATTCTAAGCGGATTACTCAGAATATTGGCCACAACAATGTCAAATTTCAAATCGGGAAGATCTTCCGGAAGGAAAAATTTGGCGTCGGCACCATTCTCATGAGCATTATATAACGCTGCTTCAATGGACTGCGGGTCAATATCTGTTCCCATTACCTGAGAGGCACCAAGTTTTTTTGCAGCGACAGCCAAAATCCCAGAGCCGCATCCGTAATCCAAGACGCTTTTACCTTCCAGATTGTGGAAGCTAAGCCATTCCAGGCACAGATGTGTTGTTGGGTGAGTCCCTGTTCCGAACGCAACCCCGGGATCTAAACGGATATTAATAGCATTAGGATTGGGCGGTTCGTGCCAAGTCGGAACAATCCATAATCTGTCCGAAATTTGTGTCGGCTGGAATTGTGCCTGGGTGATTCTGACCCAATCATTGTCAGGAACGATCATTTCGGCTTCTATATCCGGAGTTCGGAATCCGAGTTCTTCACAGGCTTTGTTCAGAACTTTCCCTAAAGGAAACTCTTCCGGAACAAGAATTTTCAATCTGGAACGGTTCCAAGCCAGGCTCTCAGGTTCGAGTCCGGGTTCACCATATAAAGGGGCTTCATCTTCGCTATCAGCATCTGCATCTTCAATGCTGACGGAATAGACTCCCTCATCCATTAGAAAGTCGGAAAGGGATTCAGCTTCCTTTTTATCTACCAAAATTGAATATTCTTTAAGCATCACGATCCTTATGAATGTTTACTGCTCATGTGAGAAAGTTTTTCTTCCAGATAATGAATGCTTACACCACCTTTAAGGTAGGTTTGATCGATCATCATCTCTCTGTGAAGAGGAATGTTGGAAGAAATACCTTCAACAACGGTTTCTGAAAGGGCGCATCTCATACGCGCAATCGCCTGTTCGCGGGTATCACCGTAAGAAATAAGCTTTCCTATCATTGAATCATAGTGAGGCGGAACAAAATAACCCGGATAGATATGCGTGTCTACTCGGATTCCGGGACCTCCTGGGGAGTGAAAGGTTGTGATTCTTCCGGGGCTCGGAGTAAAGCGGAAGGGGTCTTCTGCATTCAAACGGCATTCGATAGCATGTCCCTTGATTTGGATATCTCTTTGACGATAGCTTAATTTTTCTCCGGCCGCAATTTTGATTTGCTCCTGAACAAGATCAACTCCGGTGATTAGTTCAGTGACCGGGTGCTCAACCTGAATGCGGGTGTTCATTTCGATGAAGTAGAACTCACCGTTTTCATAGAGGAACTCAAAAGTACCGGCGCCTCTATAACCTATCTTTTTGCATCCATCAACGCATTTTTCACCGATTTTTTCAATCTGACGACGAGGGATACCAATGGCGGGAGCTTCTTCTATGACTTTCTGGTTTCTTCTTTGGACTGAGCAGTCTCTTTCACCTAACCAAATTGCATTTCTGAAAGAGTCCGATAAAACCTGAATCTCAATATGGCGAGGATTTTCCAAAAATTTTTCCAGATAAACCGTTCCGTTTCCAAAAGCCGCTTTTGCTTCTGCACGAGTTGTATTGACTGCATTAATTAAAGCAGCTTCGGTATGGACGACTTTCATTCCTCGTCCGCCGCCGCCTCCGGATGCTTTAATAATAACCGGATAGCCTACTTCTCTGGCCAACTTGATAATTTCTTTCGGGTCTTCAGGCAATGCTCCGCCGGAACCGGGAACACAAGGTACACCTGCTTCAATCATAGCCCGCTTAGCAGATACTTTATCGCCCATTAAACGAATTGTTTCAGGTCTTGGACCGATAAAAACAAATCCGCTGGACTCTACCCGTTCTGCAAAATCAGCATTTTCCGAAAGGAAGCCGTATCCGGGATGGATAGCTTCTGCGTCAGTGACTTCCGCTGCACTAATGAGAGCCGGAATGTTTAAATAACTCTGGTGAACAGGTGCAGGGCCTATACAAACTGACTCATCGGCCAGACGGACGTATTTCGCGTCCGTATCTGCCAAGGAATGAGCGACGACAGTCTTAATGCCCATTTCCTTACAGGCTCTTTGAATTCTAAGAGCGATTTCGCCTCTATTGGCAATCAGAATTTTTCCGAACATACAGTCTTATTCAATAATAAAGAGGGCCTGACCAAATTCAACAGGTTGTGCGTTTTCAACAAGGATTTTTTTAACCGTTCCGCTGGTTTCTGCTTCAATTTCATTAAGCAATTTCATTGCTTCGATAATACAAAGCGTGTCACCTTTCTTGACCTGGCTGCCTTCTTGGACAAAAGGTTCGGCACCGGGGCTAGGTGCTCTGTAGAAAGTTCCAACCATCGGACTGGTAACTTGCGTTCCGGAAGGAGTATTGTCAACCGGAGCTGAAGAGGCAACTGCAGGTTCCGCATTAACGGCTTGCGGCTGACTTGCAACTTGTTGTGGCACTGAAACTACGGTAGATGCAACAGGAGCTGCAGCAACGACGCTAGGTTTGTTGACGATTCTAACCCGTTCACCTTCTTCTGTAATTTCCAATTCAGAAACGCCTGAGGCCTGGACTAAGTCAATTAAGGTTTTAAGTTTACGAAGATCCATGATGAATCCTTTCTAGTTGGAATTAAGTAATGTTTCTGCAGCTAAAAAATAGCCTTTGGCTCCGAGGCCGATAATGCAGCCTGCGGCAATATCTGACAAATAAGAATGATGTCTAAACGGTTCGCGGCTGAAGATGTTAGTCAAATGCACTTCAATAAAAGGAATTTGCACTGAAAGAAAGGCGTCTCTAATAGCCACGCTTGTGTGTGTATAAGCACCGGGATTAATAATCACGGCTTCAATTCCAATATTTTTAGCTTCTTGAATCTTGTCTACAAGATCACCTTCATGGTTACTCTGAAAGCAGACTAGTTCGACTCCATAGTCAGCACATTTCACACGTAACTTCTCTTCAATTTGATTCAAAGTCACATTTCCGTACTTTTCCGGTTCCCGGGTTCCCAACAGATTGAGATTGGGGCCGTTTAGCAACAAAATCTTTTTCATTAGCATATAGAGGGTAATTAATTAGTAATCTCCCTCGAAAAGTTTCGATTTCGTAAGTATATAACTTAACTGGATTCAAAAAACACCTAAATTTGGATGATTTGTATCTTATTTAACGGAAAATGACAGGTATCTTGAAGGTAAGGAGCAGAATTCCACAATTAGGAAAACTGTGCAAACCGTCAAATCATGTGATTCAAAAAAGTTAGTTTTTATCAGGTTATTGAGTAAGTGCTAGTAATTTTTCCAAATCCTTTATTGATGCAAAGTTACATGCTTCTTCTTCGATTTGCCATCGATCCGGCTGTCTTTTTTTTATTTTCTTTACAAAATTTTCATCATGAATCCTCAAGACGATAAGAGGGGTTATCTTTTCCTTTTCAAAAATACCATTCTTTATTGAAGGTGCATCAACTATGAGTTCACTAATAGGATCTTTTCTGGATGATCTTTCAACCGGATAGGATTCAAAGTCAATTTCCCTGTCCAACAAAAAGAGTTCAATTTCCTTCGGATCTTCCGAAATTAGATCGATATAAATGTTGGAATACTTATCGGCACAACCGTTAAGAACTCCTTTGGACAATAGGGGAGAGAAGGAAGATAACTCTTTCATCACAATAAGAGCTATAGAACGAAGTTCATAAAGTCTTTTAGAATGATTCTCTTTATCGAAAATTGAGTAATGCTCTCTCAATGCTGTTTCTATTTCTTCATCATTGGGCAAAGATGATGCAAATAAATTAGGATGATTCTCAAGAAGAGTTTTTCGTGCATCGTTCCAATTGACACCGGTTGTTGCGATGATTTGTGCAGCTTCAGTAGCAAGCGGGCTATATAAAACAGTCATTCCAATAGAATTAATAAGATATCCAGATAATTGTATTTTAGAAAGTTCAAAAGAATGAAAAGTATTTATTCGATGAACGAACGAGTCAATTTTGCTTGCAATATTCAATTTAGGTTCGGGCAATGGCTCAAAAAGACATTGTGAATAGGATTTTTCTTGAGTTGCCATAACCAGCGATCCATAATTAAAAATTCGACAAAGAACGGAGTCAACTGTGCATATTCATATTGTTGGTATTTGCGGTACGTTTATGGGAGGGATTGCCCAACTGGCAAAATCGTTGGGTATAAGAGTCAGTGGCTGTGACGCTGCGGTTTATCCTCCGATGTCTGATCAATTAAAGGAGGCAGGAATTGAGTTGATTGAAGGCTACAGTGCCGACCAACTCTCTTTAAAACCTGATCTATTTATTATCGGAAATGCAATATCCAGAGGAAATCCTCTTTTAGAGGCCATTCTTAATTCCGGTGCTCCTTATACATCCGGCCCACAATGGTTGGCTGAAAATATTTTATGGAAAAAGAAAGTTCTTGCCGTGGCCGGTACACATGGAAAGACAACGACCAGTTCAATACTTACTTGGCTACTTGAGGAAGCTGGTTTGAATCCAAGTTTTCTAATTGGAGGAGTTCCCAATAATTATCACCGTTCCGCCCGGTTGACTGACTCCCCGTATTTCGTAATAGAAGCTGACGAGTACGACACCGCTTTTTTTGATAAAAGAAGCAAGTTTGTTCATTACAGACCTTGGGTTGTTATTCTTAATAATCTTGAGTACGACCATGCCGATATTTTTCCAAATCTTCAAGCCATTCAGACGCAATTCCATCATTTAGTGCGAACTATCCCATCTCATGGACGCATTATTAGCAACGGTGATTGCAAAGCTCTCCAAGAAGTTTTGGCAAAAGGAGTTTGGACACTGGTAGAGACTTTTGGAACTCAGACAACCGATGACTGGCAGTTAAAAGAATATGAAGGCTATAGGGTATTTTCAGGAGGGAAAGAGCTAGGCTTAATAGAGTTGAAGTTACCTGGCTTCCATAATAATTTAAATGCAACAGCCGCGATTGCGGCAGCTTGTGCTGTCGGTTTACAGCCTCAGGAAGCTTTGAAGCATATGTCTACTTTCGGAGGTGTAAAGCGTCGTCTTGAAACCAAAGGCGTAGAAAATGGCGTAACTGTTATAGATGATTTTGCACATCATCCGACAGCGATCCTTGAAACATTGAAAGCACAAAAAAGCGTCCAACCACAAGGAAGAATTGTTGTGGTACTTGAACCACGTTCTAACACGATGAAGCTTGGCAGTATGAAAGGAGAACTTCCGAAGTCTTTTGAGCCGGCTGATGAAGTCGTTTGTTATCAGTCTCCTTCTGTTAAATGGGATATTGAAGACGCACTGAAGCCAATCAGCAATAAAACGAAAGTGTTTAAAGACTTAGACGAACTAGTCCATTTTTGCGTTGGGTTCTGTAATCCGGGAGATACCTTACTGGTTATGAGTAACGGAGGATTCGGAGGAGTTCACGAAAAGTTGCTGACTGCATTAAAAGATAAAAAAAATGACTAGAACAACTATCTATTTACATGGTTTCCTTTCGACCCCTTTTTCAAATAAGGGGAAGCGATTAAAGGAAGCTCACGAGGAGGCCGGATTGCCTTTTCTGGCTCCCGAACTGTATGTTGGACCTAAAGAGGCTGCAGAAATAATAAGAAAAACGATAGACGAAGTAAAAACGGAGGATTTTTGCTTTATCGGCTCTTCTCTCGGAGGTTTTTATGCGACCAAATTTGCAGAGGACTACGGTAAAAAAGCGGTTTTGCTCAATCCGGCAGTCAGACCCTGGAATTTTATTGAGGATAAAGTTGGTGAACATGAAATTGCACAAATTGGTAAAAAGATCTTAGTCACTCCGGAATTTGGAGAAGAATTAAAAGATCTTTACACTGATGGGGTTAAAAAAACTTTTAACTTTATGACGTTTCTCGGTGATGCGGATGAGGTTTTAGATTGGAGAGAAGGACTCGAGTTTTATAAAAAAACCAATGTCAGAATTGTTCGGGGAGGTGACCATCGGTTTTCTGACTTTGAACCTTTAGTTAAAGAGATCATGAGTTTTTTGAGGTAACACTCTTCTCGAAACCAATTTTTGTGAATTAGATAAGTTTAAAGTATTTCCTGAAAGAGAAAAGACTGGCAACAGGAAAGAATAATTAATTTTTATAAATAATTAGAAAGGAGTAGCAAAGTCCATCGACCATCAGTCAGATACTTTGCTGATAATTTGATGAATTTATTTTTTGAAGAAGACGGAGCTTTTAAAGCCGGAACCATACTATCCTCTACAGACTCTGCTTGTCAGATAGAGCTTCCGACAGGAAAAAGAATAAAAGTAAAAAAGTCTCACGCTTTTTTCGAATTTACTTCACCATCGCCCGCAGAGTTTATTAAGCAGGCCCAAGAGTTATCTGAAGATATTGACTTGGATTTGTTGTGGAACTTTGCGTCATCGGACGAATTCTCTTATGAAACTGCAGCTAAAGAATATTTTGGAGAAGAAGCTTCAAAAATTGAGTTAGCTGCAACATTATTCAGACTTCATGCAAATCCTGTGTACTTTTATAGAAAAGGCAGAGGCAAATATAGAGCAGCTCCGGAAGAGACGCTAAAACTGGCATTAGCTGCTATTGAAAGAAAGAAAAAACTCGATGAGCAAAAAGACGCATACGTTCAACAGCTACTCTCGGGTTCATCGCCCGAAGCTATTACGAAAATAGCGATTCAATTACTATCAAAACCGGATAAAAATTCAATTGAATGGAAGGCTCTTAAAGAAGCAACAGATATCAGAAGTTGCTCTCCTTTAAGACTCTTAATGGATGTAAAAGCTATTCCTAATGCGTGGCGGTATCATGTCGAAAGCTTCTTTTCTTTGAATTTTCCAAAAGGAAAAGAGTTTCCGGCTTCCATTGCATCTCCGGGGCCTTTAAATTTTGATGATTTGCCTTTAGCAGAAGTTAAAGCATTCTCAATTGATGACTCCAATACAACTGAAGTTGACGATGCTTTTTCTATTGAAGCTGTTGGAGATAACCGCACTAGAATCGGCATTCATATTTCAGCACCTTCGCTCGGTATTGCCTATGACTCACCAATAGATAAGGCGGCCAGAGAAAGAATGTCAACGGTGTATGCACCCGGACTTAAAACAACGATGCTTCCTGAAGGTTGGGTTAAAGTATTTTCTTTGGATGAAGGAAACATCTGTCCGGTCTTATCTTTATACGCTCTGGTAAACAATGAGACCTATGAGGTCGTTGTAACGGAAACTAAGCTTGAAAGAATTCAAATGGCTGCCAATCTTTGGTACGACAAGATCGAAGGTCAAGTCACCGAAGAAAAGATTAAAGAAAATGCTCTGGATATGCCATTTGGACAGGAAATGAGCTGGATATGGCATTTTGCAAAACATTTGCAGGCAAAAAGAGAAGAGGTCAGAGGACGTCCCGAAATATCCGGAAAAATTGACTGGTATTTTGATCTGCAAGGTGATGACGAAAACGCTAAGGTCCAGCTTAAAGGAAGAATCCGTGGAGCTCCGTTAGATCTTCTTGTTGCAGAGATGATGATTTTTGCCAATGCAACATGGGGTGAATACCTGGATAAGAAAAAGGTTGCCGGGATCTATAGAAGCCAAAGAATGGGAAGGGTAAAACTGACTTCTGTTCCCGGTCCTCATGATGGAATCGGTGTTGAGTATTACGCTTGGTCAACATCTCCACTTCGCCGTTATGTTGACATGGTTAATCAAAGACAACTAATTTCTGCAGTGCTCGATGAGGATCCGACATTCAAGCAAAATGATTTGGAACTTTTTGGAGTCATCTCTTCTTTTGACACTAAGTACTCCACTTTCAATGATTTTCAATCCAGAATGGAAAGATACTGGTCCCTGAGATGGATTGAGCAGGAAAACATCAGCAAGATAAAAGTTACAGTTATTAAGGGGGATCTGGTTAGAATTGACGGACTTCCTATGATGCAAAGAATTCCGGGACTTCCTGAATTCTCCAGAGGGCAGAATTTGTTGATGTCAGTTGTTAACCTGGACTATATTGAACTCGTTCTCGAACTCAAGTTATTAGAAGTCTTAGAACAGAATGAAGAGGCTGAAGAAGAAGAGGTTATCGACGAAACTGAACACATTGAACAACAAGACGCCACATCGGAAGCAGATAAGGCGTCAGATCAAATAAGCGATATTAGCTAAACACAAAAACTGCGGATCCTCGATGATCCGCTTTTCATTTATGGAGGTACAAATAAGTTGCGCCGGCCAGTTCAACTACAACAATGGCCAATAAAATTGAAGCAATCCAGCCCATGTTTCTATCTCCTTTGAGAACGATTCTTATTATATTACTCATTCTCACTAAATAAAAGAACTTTCTTTTATTCCGGTGGGTTAGTATAAAAAAAGAAGGCCGAAGCCTTCTTGGAATACGAAAAATCAGTTAGTCAACCGGAACACATTTAGAGTAGATTCTGTTCTTGTATTTGTTTACCCAGTCATCAAAATTAACACCTTTTTTGATGACTTCTGTTTCAACAGCAGGCTTAGTGATTTGCGGTAAGTGAATTTGATCAGGAGAAAGAGCCGAATAGGAGACACGAATTTCAGGCTTGTTTCCGACTAACCATTTTTCGAATTTCAGATAACCACCGGGCACATTTTCGTTAGCACAGCGGTCAGGCTGTTTCCAGTTGAGATCAAAGAGAGCTCCAAGATTTGCTATGTTCGTGTCATGTCCAATGAGAAATGTATATTTCGGACCATCCTGAGAGACTAAAGAGTCAAGAATCTTTTGTGCCAATGCTGAACCCTTATAACGAGCTACTTCCATATCTCTATTGAGAATTGTGAAAACACCCACTCTTAGCGGCATTGCTTTGATTATTTCAGACCAAGGCATTTTTCCCCAGCCGGGGGTTGAATCGGGCCATTGTCCCCACTCAAGGGCCAATATTTCCGTAAAACTTGATCCGTTATATGGAGCTCCGCTCAAGCCAACCTTATGCTTGTCAGCGTGTCCTTTAATTTCACCGAAGAAATTTCCTTCCGTCACTTCATTTAGAAGAGAAATCTCTTTAGAGAATTTGGTAGAAACATTCTTTGCTTTGTCAGTCAATTTTTGTGCAAGAGCCTCGGGATCTTTGATTTTGCAGACTTTGGCTTTCAAAGGAGAAAACAAAGGTGAATGTTTTTCCTTTGAGATCTTAATTTTTACGTTACAACCCGGATATAAACCATCTACAAGCGCTTGAGCAGTTCGAATGGTTCTTTCATCAACATCAGCGATAACTTCAACTTCTCCGTCCGCCGGACAGTAAGAATGTACAAATGGACCTGACTTAGCGTTCATTTCCCATGTCTGTTTAATCAAATCAAAGCCTCTGGGAGTTAAGAAGCCCCGTTGAACCGGCCATTGCGGCCATTGTTTGGGACTCCAGGTATCCAAAGTTTTAGCGGATTGAGTAGGAGATCTAACACCATGTCTGGAAATTACTACCACTTTTTGCAGCTCTTCATAAACAGGAACTGAAGGAGGGAGTGTTTGTTGAGCGCTAGCGCAGAACGGCATAAGAAGCGCTACAAATAAAGGCGATACTATCAGAGATGTAGTTTTCATTTCAGCAAGCTATCTTAGAACTCTATGTTCCGAATATATAACTTGCAAGTGCGAGGAAAATGAAGAATCCTCCCGAATCGGTGATGAATGTCAATAGAACTGAGCCCCCGAGCGCAGGGTCCCTGCCTAATTTCTTGAGTGTTAGCGGGACAAGGATTGCAACAATAGCTCCCATGAGCATATTCAACATCATGGCCATGAACATCGTGAATCCAAGTAATTTGCCATCCGGAGAATTGTAATAAAGCGCCCAAGCGAAAAGACCGGCGATAATGCCCCAGATGAATCCGTTAATTAAGGCCACCAGAACTTCTTTTTTGATAACGTCCAGCTGATTGGACTCAGTAATCTGACCGGTTGCCAAAGAACGAACTAAAAGAGTCAGAGTCTGATTTCCCGAGTTACCTGCGATACCTGCCACGATTGGCATTAAAGCAGCAAGGGCAACCACTTTTTCAATAGTGCCATCAAAGGCTGAAATTACCCGGGAGGCAAAGAAAGCAGTAAAAAGGTTAACACCTAACCATATCCAGCGCGCTTTGGCTGAAGACCAAACAGATTCGAACAAGTCCTGATCGTCATCCAAACCGACGGCTCCGAAAGCTTCTTCATCACTTTCTTCACGGATAATATCAACGACTTCGTTAACTGTCAGACGACCGACAAGACGTCCTGTTTCATTAACCACGGGAGCACTAACTAAGTCATAGCGTTCGAATGCTGAAGCTGCATCTCCGACATCTTCCAGCGGAGAAAGTGTCAAAACATCTGCCACCATCACATCTTTTACCAGCTGGTCAGGATCATGAGTCAATATACGATCAACCGGCAATGTCCCCATTAACCGTTCATCATTATCGACAACGAAAACTTGGTCAGTATGGTCGGGCAATCTTTTTAATCGTCTTAAATAACGTAGGACGACATCCAAAGTGACCTCTTCCTGAATAGAAATAATATCGAAGTCCATACGAGCACCCACTGAATCTTCAGGGTAGCTCATTGCGGCTCTTAACTGAGCCCGTTCTTCGTGGGAAAGGCCTTCCTGAACTTCGGCAACAACATCAGGAGGCAAGTCCTCAACCAAATCAGCAATCTCGTCTGTACCTAGGTTTTCAACGGCATCGACGAGTTCGTCACGGTTCATCGCATCGATCAAAGTTTCGCGAACCGCTTCATTAACCTCAACTAAGATTTCACCGTCTTGACCCGAACGCACGCAATCCCAAACAATCAGACGTTCGTCTAAGGGGAGCGCTTCCAAAATATAGGCGACATCAGCAGGGTGAAGATCTGCCAAAGTATCTCTAAGTTCATGACGGATTTCTTCGCGATCCTTCAGATCTTTTCTGTCTTCAGCTTCTTCACCTTGCTCAATAAGCTGCTGCACTAAAGCCAGTGCTCGTGCAGCAGCTTCCGGATCTCGCGCATTTTTTTCGTCATCCGGTTGCTCGAGTTCGATGTTTCTATTTTGAAGGCTCAAACCTTACTCCATTCGGAATGTCATTTAATTCAGTTTATTTACTGTTGTGTTATGAGATTACGAATGTACTCATAAACACTTTTTGTTTCTGGACGATGTCCTAACCAGAAATTATAGGAGTCTGCAGCTTGTTCGACTAGCATTCCTAGCCCGTCTGAGGCAACTTGTGCTCCCCCTTCTTTTGCAACAGTCATGAAAGGAGTAGGAGTAGAGGAATAAACCAAATCATAAGCAATCGTACAGTCTTCAAAAGTGTCTTTGGCAATCAACGGAGTTTTGTTTTGAAGGCTGGTTGGAGTTGCGTTAATAATCAGATCATATTTTTCTGAGCCTGTTTCATCATACAAAATGCTTTGGATTCCAAATTCATCAGCTAATTGCTGAGCCCGTTGAACTGATCGATTAGCAACTGAAACTTTTTTAGGAAACTCGTCCATGATAACAGGCAACAAACCGCGGACGCTTCCACCAGCACCAAGAATAAGGATATTTTTATTCTTTAAAGAAAAATCTAAACGACCTTTAAGATCTTTTATAAAACCAGTTCCGTCAGTATTTTCTGCTAATATTTTGTTCCCTTCAAATTTGAGAGTGTTGGCCGCATTTGCTTGACGGGCGTTCCCTGAACTTTTAGTGGCACAACGAAATGCATCTAATTTGAATGGGATTGTTACGTTAATTCCTTTATAACCATCTGAGATTAAGTCTCCGACATAATCATCAAATTCTCCCATCGGTATTTCAATTTTTTCGTACGATATAGAGTCATTAAACTGCTTCGCAAACTCCATATGAATCTGTGGAGACAAACTATGGGCCACGGGGTTGCCAACAACGGCAAATTTAGAAACTTTTCCCATAATCATTTCCTTTCGTAAAGCTATTTAAATGTTTTTCTTTCTCTGAATAATAACACTCGTGAGTGCCTCGAATAAATATGTATTGTGTAGCCTGACGATAGTGGAAAAAATAAATTTCTCCCTGAATGATTCCGGTTTTTGGATCTTGGATAAGTTTTGTAGCCGGTGCTTTGTACCAACTTTGATGTTATCGGCGCGGTCAGCAACATTTTTCTGAATGAGTTCATATAGCCCCGACCGTCACCGCTCGGTTTGTGAACCATAGCGCTACCAATAGCGTCGGAATCCGGGAACTTAGGATATTCTGTGCGTATTACTGTTTAGGATCTTTTGCGCCGAGGAACTTCATACAATTAATGTTTTCTCTTGCACCTTTGACAAAGGAAGCGATTGTCTCATCACTTGGATTTGTATTGTTGCCTCTCAATGCTTTGTAGTACTCAATTGCTTCAGCGTTCGTTTTTTCAGGTTTGACAACAATCACATGTTGGGCTGCGTAACGGCTGTTACCGCATTCCGCATCCAAAGGAGCTTTTTCTACAAGCAAAACTTGTGTATCTTTATCTGCAGTGGCGATTGAGGGGGCTCCTCCGGCGAAGCTATAGCCCAAAGTAACACCGTCATATTCTGTATCCCACGGGATGGTTTGTAGGAATTATTTGCTGTCTGCTTGAACGGTGTTGACATGCACCGGTGCAGGTTGTGCGATTACCCGCTGACTTGAAATGGCAAGTGAGGCAAGAATAGCCGGCGCCATTGAAGATAATTTGAATCTCATCCGATGTTCCTCCACGTTCCAGGTCACTCGAAACTCACTGATTGCAGGCGACCGGGAACAATTACCCATTTCCTAACTACTATTTGAGTAAGAAATATCCGGTTCAATGAAAGGAACGAAGCAGTTCTATTTAACTTATTTAAAATAGTTCCAAGAGCTGAAATAAAAATTCTTTTGTTACATAGTGCAGCAAAAACCGGACCTCTGCGTTCTTCATAGTCTCAAAAAACACTAGAGATCCGGATTTTGCGTTGAATTCCCACAATTATTTAAGATTAATCAAATCTGGTTCCTTGATGGACTAGATATTTCTCATCCAGATCTTTTTTAAAGTAGTTAATGACATTGTCAACAGCAGCCATATTCATTTCCGCTGAATTTTCCACTGTTGATGAAGCTGTATGAGGAGTCAATACAGCGTTTGCGCAATCCATTAAAGGAGAGTCCGTACAAGGTTCTTTAGGAAAAACGTCAACGGCTGCAGCGGATAACTTATTTTGTTTAAGAGCATCAGCGACAGCAAATTCGTCAACGACCGGTCCTCGGGCAATGTTTATCAGGATCGCTCCGTCTTTCATTTGAGCGATTTTTGCCTTATCAATAAGATGAAAAGTTGAATTGGTTAACGGAACGTTCATGGATAAAAAATCACTCTCTTCCAGAAGTGTTTTTTCATCAACATACTTTACGCCGTAGATTGATTCGTCTTTCGGTTTGGGGTGGCGGCAATAATAAAGAATATTCATTTTGAACGGGGCCGCTCTTAAAGCAATTTGTTTGCCAATGCCACCAAAACCATACAATCCGAGAGTTTTTCCTTTTGCTCCGGGTTCCAAGGTAGGCTGCCATTTATGTTCGTGCATGACATGATTTTGTTTATCAATTCTTCTGGCAAAATACAAGATATAGGCCATCACATGCTCGGCAACGGCACCTTCTACAAAGCCTGTTGTTCTTGTAAGTCCGATACCTAATTTTTGAATAGTCGGCAAATCCACGGCATCATAACCAATGCCATTTCTGGAGATTAGTTTTAACTTGGTTAGCCGTTGAAGCAGTTCTGGTGAGTATGTTTCAGTGCCGGCGACAATAATGTCTGCGTCCTTAACGACCTCGTACAAAGTATCTGCAGAAACTCCGGCTCCAAGATTCGGGTTGTCACTCTTCGAAGCGTTGAAGCCGGCCTTTTTCAGGGCCTGAAGAGCTTCATCAGTGAAATTTTTGGTGGTAACTACAACATTCATTTCTATCTCTTTGTAGCTTATTCAGATTTTGCAATTAATATACTTTAATGGAAAAAGGAAAATCCTGACGAGCATACCGTTCAGGATTTTCTTTTACCGAGCTTTTTTCCGATAACAAAGGAGATTTGTCGACTTAATCGAATAACTCTCTCTAACCGCTCAATACTCAAACGGGGTCATTTTATGCGGATATCTACCAAAGGGTTTTCTTTTTACTCCATTGCAGGAATTTTAAATTCTTCAAGAAAATATATTTTTTTACTTATACGTTTGGTTTAGAAGCTGCTTTTTCCTTGTTTTCTCAAATTTCTATCGTTGTCATGAAGGTAAGAAGGAGTAGCAGCGAAAAGGAAAAAAATTAAGGAAGAATTTATGGGTTGTAGAACGATTAATACCTATTCAGTATTTAATCAGTAAGCGAATTTGTTAAGAGACTTGATTCGTAGTGTAACAGGAGATCAAACTCTCAAGAATTAAAACTTTCTGAGTTTCAGTTTTAAGGAGATAATCAACTAGTTAGAGGTAAATTGAGTTCAGACCATATTGAAATGGTTGTTAATTTCCTTTTACCCAATCGTACATATCGTTAAATAATTCAGCTTTAACGACTAAATTTCTACCGGATTTTTTTATCAGACACTTAGACGTCCATTCAGAAAAAATTCGACTTACAGATACTCTTGTTAAATTAACAACAGCTCCGTATTGTTCATTAGTTAAATCAAGAGGCATTCTCATCCATGAAACCGGATCGATTTTACGTTCGTAACTAATTAGTAATACTTTAAGTAAGCGGCGAAGCCTTTCTTGGGGCTCCAATGTAAAGTTGGCAACCATGGCTTCAATGGAGCATTCCTGTTTGATGATAACGTGTTTGGCCATATCCAGTCCCATTTGTGGATTTTCAAGCATTGCCTTAGAGATAAGATGAGGATGCATGGCCAAAACTTCACAAGGACCAAGTGCCCTCGTGGTCACATTAACCTTAGTTTCCGTTAAGGCAGACAGATCACAGGCAGATCTTCCGGGTATCAATAAATTAAGAACACTAGGATGGCTTTTGTACTGGTCGGCGATGTAATAAGCGGCGGCGCCTTTTGTTATGAGGAAAAGCTTATTTTTCTCTCCTCTACCTTTGAGAGGCTGGCCGGAGCGGAAAGTTAAGGGCACTCCATATGCATTAAAAATGTCGAGAACTATCTGTGGTTCTTTAGGAGGAATCCACGGTAAAGCATGGAAAATTTGTCTCATTAACAGTCTCCTAAAAATTAATCTTACATTCGATTTTAGTAAAAAGAATATGTCTCGCCTAATGGGGTAATCAATAAATGACAAAAGCCGCCTGTTCGGACGACTTCTGTCTCACATCAGAAGAGGATTACTTCTTTATGCCGATCTTGTTATCTTTGATAGCACTTTCAGCAGCGATACGGCCGGAGTTAACAGCAAATCCAATTGTTGAACCTGCCATGAGTAAGTCATAAGAGTCACCATACATACCGCCGACGTCAGAACCTGCGGCATACAAATGAGGAATGACTTCGTCCTTGTCAGTTACAACCTGGAGGCGATCGTTAACTTTGATACCACCCAAGGTACCTAAAGAAGAAGCAACGCTCTTGATAGCATAGAAGGGACCTTGTTTAACCGGGAAGATATACTGAGGATCTTTGGCAAAAAGTTCGTCATGGCGTTTAGCAGCTGCGTTGTTGTACTGTTCAACACTAGCTTTAAGTTTGGCGGGATCCATGCCTGTCTTCTTGGCTAATTCATCCAAAGTTGCACCCTTAACTGCCCAGCCTGCTTTTTCTGCAGCGTCCCACTCTTTATCGAAGTTGGTTAATTTAGCACCAATCGGAACCATAACACCAACACCTTGAACGATACCGTCGTGCTTCATGGAGTCAAGGTTCTTGCTGTCATAAACAACCCACATTTGACCGCCGATTCTTTCAAGTGCATTACCGGCTGCAGGCCAATCACCCATGATAGTTTCATCAGTGAAACGATCTCCCTTCGGAGTTAACCAAAGATGGGGTTGTTTGGCTGTGGCAGATACATGGTTGGTTGTTCCTACTCCTCTGGGGCCCGGACGATAAGACTGTTGTACATCAAGACCCTCCTTACCACCACCGGCTGACCATGCCATCTGAATACCTACACCGTTCTTTCCGGACTGTGCTACACCGTCAGTATTCGGGAAACGTGTGTACTTCTTCATCATTTCAGGATTATCAGCAAATCCGCCGGTTGCAATAATCACAGCCTTGGCATTTACGGTAACTTTGTTTCCGTCTTTATCTTTGGCAATTACACCGGCGACTTTGCCGTCTTTCATCAGAAGTTTTTCTGCCGGTGTATTGAAAAGAACATTGACGCCCATTTCTTTGCTCTTCTTCTGGAAGAGGTTAATCCAACCGGCTCCGCGGCCTTCGTAAATGTGCCAAGTGTAGAGACCACCGGGGTAGTTAGTTGTTAACTTTTCGAATTTGACGCCGTTTTTCTGCATCCAATCAACGGTGTCAGCTGATTTATCTACGATAGCTCTGACCAGACGAGCGTTGCTACGCCAGTGGCCATAAGCCATGATCTTCTTAAAGGTCTGATCTTTTGTCAGATCAATGTAGTGATCGCGTTGCATCTTGGTACCGACAGCAAAGATGCCTTCGGAGAAGTTTCCGGTGCCACCGGGGAGGCCTTTCTTTTCAAGAGCAACAACCTTAGCTCCGCCTTCAGCTGCAGCTAAAGCAGCTGCTGTACCGGCTGCTCCCTGACCGACGATAACAATGTCAGCATCCAAAACTTTATCAGCTGCATAACCCATACTGCCAAAAGCAGCTAACACGGCAACAGTAAGAATTTTTTTCATTTTTATTTCTCCAAGGAATACCGGAATCTTTGAGATATCTTATTGATTCCAAAACGCAATCGGTCGATTGCCCTTAAGAGAAATTCTGCACCTTCGGCCCGTGTTTTGTCAGTAACTTACGTTACGCAGAAATGAGCAGAGGTGTAAACGTGGATACATTTTGCGGGAAAATGTTTAGATTTGTTTTGTCAATTGTTAGGCACAAAAACGTTTTTTCTACCTTTTCTTGCAAGAAATATAAAAGGACAAAGGTAATACTCTGTTCGTTGATGAAGTTTTGGTTTTAAGGATTTCAAACTTAATATCAGTAAAGCCAATTTCATTTAAAACTCTTTCATCCCAATAAGGACGATATGTGTGGCTTAAAGGTAGTTCCTTTGCCAGCTCATCGATAACGGTTGTGCTGACACCTAAAAGGACATGATTTTCCTCTCTTACTTTCGGAGTAACTTGCTCTGCATAATCTTTGTCAAACAAATAGCAATAATGGTTTCCGTCAAACACAAACATTTGACCGTTAGGGGAAAGAAGGTCAAACCATTTTTTATAAGCCTCTACTGGCTTTTCAAGATTCCAGACAAGGTTTCTGGAAACGATCAGATCAAAAGATTCGTTTTCAAATGGAGGATTTTGAGCATCGTCTCGTAAAAAGTTAACTTTTTTATGCGTTACCTTAGAAACGTAGTCTTTAGCCTGTTCAAGCATTTTTTCTGAAAAATCCAATGCAGTGACCTCGTGTCCCTTCGAGGCTAATAAACCTGTTAAAAAGCCTGGACCGCAACCGAGATCTAACACTCTGAGAGGAGAGGGCAAGCTTTTAAATAACTGCACATAAAAATCTTCCGTCCCATTTTTATGTTCATTCTCAATTTGTTGTCTATAGCCTTCAGAACGGGTGTCCCAGTAGGCTCCAATTGTTTGCAGTTTGTTTTCAGACATGTCAGATTTCTCAAAAAAACTTGTAAATCATAAAGGTTTAATGGGTGTCAAAGTAGTCAGTCCCAAGCTGTTTTCTTCAATAAGGCTTTCAATTCTATAGATTGGGTCGATAAGCTCAGAACAAATAACCCGTTTCGGATGATCAAAGGCCTGTATCTTGCCCTGGTGAAGAAATAAAACTTCATCACTGAATCTGGAAGCTAACATCAAGTCATGGATTACAAAAATAACAACGGCATTATTTTCCTTACAATAACGCTGGACTGTCTGCATAACGACGAGCTGGTGTCGGATATCGAGAGCACTAGTCGGCTCGTCAAGTAATAAAACTTTAGGGGAGCTGACAAAAGCCTGCGCTAAAAAGATGAGTTGTTTTTGGCCTCCGCTCAAATTATTAATGGGAACTTGAGATAAGGTCGTCAAATTAAGATTCTTTATTACTGTTTCGACTTGATGAAGTTGCTCATCTGAAACATTCCAATTTAGATTTCTGGATAGGCCCAAAAGGACTGTTTCAAACGCTGTCAATTGCGAATTAATTGATTCCAGCTGCGGTAAATAGGCAATCTCAGATTTGTTAAGGATTTTCCCGTCTGCATCCAAGCTGACTTTTCCCTTTGCCGGTATTAATCCGGCAATTGCCTTAATTAAAGTTGTTTTCCCGGCTCCGTTTCTACCTAGAACTGAGACCATCTTTCCGCCGTCAAATTGGCAGGAGATTCCGGAAAGAATTTCTTTACTACCCGCCTGAAAACTTAAGTTATCAAGAGTTAATTTAAGCATTTCAGTTACCTCTTGACTTTAAAAGCAGTGCAAATAAAAAAGGCACTCCTATGACAGACGTGACGATTCCAACCGGAAGAGTAGCTCCTTCAGACAAAAGTTTTGAGATAACGGATGCTCCTAACATTAATAAACAACCGAACATTGAGGCACAAGGTAATAAAAAACGCTGGTCTCCGCCTAGAAGCAATTTTGCGCAATGTGGCGCAATGAGTCCGACGAACGCCACGGTGCCAATAAAGCCAACAGCAGAGGCTACTAAGATAGACGAAAGAATGAATATAAAAAGCCGAAGAGCGGATATATCGATACCAAGACTTGCTGCTCTTTCTTCCCCGGCACTTAAAGCCGTCAGTTTCCAGACCTTCGGCATAATCAGGATAAAACAGAGAATCCAGCAAATGCCTGATACAAACACACTTGTCCATGATGAACGTTGTAAATTACCGAAAGTCCAACCTGCAATTATTTGAGCAACTTCCGGGGACGCAACATACTGCAAATATTGCTGAAGAGCCTGGAAAAAGAAGTTCATGATAATGCCTACCAAAATCAGGGTGGTAGCAGACATTGTCCTTAGTTTGCCGATATAAAAAATGAAAAAAGAGATTGAAAGAGCAAAAACTAATGCAGTTACAGAAGTCCCAACCCAAAGTTGTCCGGCGATGGAAAATCCCAGAGTAATAGAAACTGCAGCACCGAAGCTGGCTCCTGCAGTAACGCCCAAGGTATAGGGACTAGCCAACGGATTATTGGTAATTGTCTGAATGAGAAGTCCTGCTAATCCCAATGAAGCTCCAACAAAAACGCAGGTCAGAGTCATTGGAATCCTTAGATCCCAAATAATAAATGAGGCTGAAGAATCTCCTCCGGGACCGGTTAAAACAGTCTTTATAACATCGTAGACAGACAGATAAGAAGAACCTATCTGCACGTCGAGAAAAAACATAACTAAGGTTAGAACAGCTAGAAATGAAGACAGTAAGATTCTTCGTTTAAGTTGTGTTGCGTAACCTAGTATCGCCGATGTTGTTTTTGTCATTGCTCAACACTGTTGAAGATTATTTTGCTTTTGCCGAATCTAATTGAATCATAAAAGTTCCGTTGTACTTCAATTCAGGAAGATATTTCCTGTAGTAATCGGCGAGATTCTTTTGAGGATCTAAATCTTTAAACGCTTCCGGATATAAAGATTTAGCTATATATTCTGTGAAAGTATAGTCACCCATATTTCTGAGGCTTCCGTGATCAACCGCGAAGACTTTTCCGTTTTTGACAGCATCTAACTTGTCCCAACCGGGTCTGCTGAGGAAATTTTTCAATCTCTGTTGAGAGGTTTTTTGGTCAACGGTAAAGCCCATTCTCATTTGATCGTTTTTAGTGCCGGTTCCCCAAATGCTCCCTCCAAGGAAGATATATTGAGGATTCTGAGAAATTACAAATTCTTTATCTAACGGAAGGTAAGGTTGATGAGAGTTTTCAGCCAGGTTTTTGGCTTTCAATTGATGAAGAATAGCTCCCCACAAAACATCTTTGTTATAGCTGTTACCATATCTGGCAACTCCTTTGCTAGCTGTTTCGAAATAAACTCTTTTTTGCTTTTCTGAGTCCGGAAGTTTATCGATCGTAGAAAATACTTTATTTAACGCGTCTTTATAGGTTTGATTTTGCTCATTTGCGACAGCCGTACGGCCGAGCAATTTACCCAAAATTTCGGTGCTTTTAGTATGTGTTCCGATTTTCATGGAGTGATAGTCTAGGACTATAACTTTAACTCCCGCTTTCTCGAGAAGTTTGATCCTTTGGTTATTTTCTACATACTGGCTTTTGCCGATAAGTAATACATCGGGCTTCAAACTCAATATCTTTTCAACGTTAAGAATATCGTCGTGGTAGCCTCCGATACTCGGAAGTGTTTTTAATATTGGAAAAGAATCAGTAAAAACTTTGTATTCGCCATAGCGCATCTGCTCCCAACCATCTTTTGTCAACCCAATGATTTTGTCAGTGCTTCCTCCGCCGCCGACGGCCATAAAGTTAGCAATGTAGTTGCCGACAATAAATTTTTGAGGGGCTTTATCAAAATGGGTAGTTCGGTTAGCTAGGTCAGTTATATCAAAAGGTTCGGCAAGTGCGAGCGTTCCATTTAGGCCTGTAATCAGTACAAAACAAGAGAAGAGAAGTTTTCCTTTCATAAAAACTCCATAGTCTAAAAATTACTCTTCCAAAATTTCAAATAATTTTAATGCTAAAAGTTACATAGGTAGTAACTTTTTAAGTTAATTTTTAATAAGGTTTCTCAAATTGATGAAGAGAGTTTTTTCTCAAATAAAAAAGAAGGACGCCTATAGATGAGTCAACTAAAATGAAAAAGGAAAGGAGATTAAAGTGCAGGAAGGGCGTCTTGGAGAGATAAAAGGGAACCGCTATTTTTGGTTCGCTTATAGTTTTTCAACCTTAGGTAGATTTGTTCATGGAATGGCTCTTTCATGGGTTGTATGGACTTTAACTCACTCACCCTTGTGGCTGAGCGCCATTGCTCTTTTATCAGCTCTTCCTACATTGCCTTTGGCGCCTTTTGCAGGACAGGTAGCAGATCGCTTTCACAGACACAGAATTCTTCTGGTTACTCAAACTCTAGGTTGTTGCGTGGCTTTTATTACAGCGTTTCTTGCATATAACTCTGAGCTGAGCCCTTTTATTCTTGCTGTTTTGGCTCTGTGCTTTGGCATTATCAGTTCCGTAGACGGTCCTGCTTTACACTCAATGCTTGTTGAGTCAGGTGAGACGATTTCGCAGGCGGTAGCCAGACAGTCTTTAATCATGAATGTTGCCAGATCACTGGCGCCGCTTCTAGCCGTAGCGATCATTGAATCCGTGGGAGATACCTGGTGCTTTGCTCTTAACGGTTTTTGTTTTATTCCTATGATTTTCATTATGGCCGTGGTAAAAATACCAAATAAAACCACGCAAAAAGAAAGAGAAGAGAGTCTGGGAGTTACTTCCCGAGAATTGTTTTCTCGATACCGGATTTTAAGAGAGGTTTTACCGCAGGTAGCTTGTCTTTCCATTTTTGTCATGCCTGCGGTGGCTTTATTACCGGCTATCTCATTAAAGGGAGAAGAACTCGTAAGTTTCGGTTCAATGTCTTCGGGTCTTGGTTTTGGTGCAGTTGCTGCAGCCGTTTTAATGCAAAAAAATAAAAGGATAATTGACCACGTTACCACCGTTTGGATGGGAGGTTGGGTTACCTGTATCGGATTTGCAGTATTGCCGGCTTTAGATACGTTAGCCTCCCAGTGGATATGTGCAGTTATAGCAGGGGCAGCATTAACATTTTCTTTGGCGGCAGCTAATAATGCGGTACAAAAGCGGGCTCCTAATATTTACAGGGGCAGGTTTTCAGCGATGTACTTGGCCGTAATGTTGGGGCTGGTTCCGTTAGGACAATTAATTTTAGGTTTAACGGCAAATTACATGAGCGCTGTATGGGCTGTAAGAAGTTGCGCCATCCTTGCTATGGTCCTTATGGTCCTTTTTGCCTATTGGTCATCTGAAAGTTCAGACTCTCAGGAAGATTGAATCTTAGTATCAGATAACCTCTTAACATTAATCCATTAAGCTGAAATTGAGAGCGGTCTTTCATTTCAACGGCTTTTCAAAGAGTATATTCAACAAATCTATCATTTTCCGGGGAATAACGTCCCGGATGAATTCATCAAAATAAGAGGTAAACAAATGTCCGATGTGGAACTGTCACAAACACCGCCACTTTCTATTCGAGCCAGACACGCGGAACGATCGATTATCCGAGAACTGTTGAAATTGGCCGGACAGGCAGACGTTATTTCATTTGCAGGCGGATTGCCATCACCAAAGAGCTTTCCGGTAAAAGCTATTGAAAAGGCAACCGACTGGGTCTTAGAAACACATGGTGCCAGAGCGCTTCAATATTCAAGCACCGAAGGGGAGGCCGCGTTGAGGAAGGCCATCGCTGAGCACGACGCAGAATTGGGTGTTCCGACTGATCCGGACTGTATTCAGATTGTTTCGGGATCTCAACAGGCTTTGGATTTGGCAGCTTTGGCTTATGTGGACGAAGACTCTTTGATTGCTGTAGAAGATCCGACATACCTGGGGGCATTATCTGCTTTCAGACTTCAACGTCCTAAATTCATTACGTTACCGACTGATGATTATGGTTTGAATCCGGATAAGATTGGTCCGGAATTCAGAGGTATTCGCTTTGCCTACGTTATTCCTAATTTCCAGAACCCGACCGGTATTACTTTGTCTGAGGAACGTCGTATCAAATTGGCAGAAAAAGCCCGTGAATATGATTTTTGGATTTTAGAAGATAATCCATATGGAGAATTGTGGTATGACAAGCAACCACCAAAACCAGTCCGTTTCTATGCTCCTGAACGCACTTTGTCCTTAGGAACTTTCTCTAAAGTATTATCTCCGGGATTCCGTCTGGGTTACATTGTTGGACCAAAGGCTGCTCTTGAACCGATGACAACCATCAAGCAGGCAATAGATTTACATACGTCAACATTTACTCAGTTGATTTCAGCTCGTTGTCTGGATAAAGGCTTGATGAAAAAACATATGCCTGAAGTCAGAGAACTTTATAAAACTCAGTGTCAATGCATGCTTGATGCGATGGATAAGTATTTCCCGGAAGGCACAACTTGGACTAAACCGGATGGTGGAATGTTTATTTGGGCTACTCTTCCGGACTATATCGACACTGATGAAATGATGCATGAAGCTCTGAAGAGAAAAGTAGCGTATGTTCCGGGCTCAGCTTTCTATGCAAACACTCCCAAAAAGAACACGATGAGACTGTCTTTCGTTACAGTTCCTCCGGAAAAGATCAAAGAAGGTATCAAAGTTCTTGGAACCCTCATCAAAGAAAGAATAGACGCTCACAAGTAACAAGTTTTAAGCCGGGGATAACTAAATAATCCCCGGCTTTTATTCTGGTCGTTATGTAACCTGTTGAATAATTGTTAAATTATTAAAACAGTTTTTCCCTTTTTGAAGAGTAAGCCAAAGATTCTTTGATTCAATTTAGACACAGCTGGAAGGGAAACTTAACTTTTCCTGACATTTTTCAGCCTCGTTTCTATGTAATAATCGAAAGATGATGTCTTTATTACAAGAAAAGGAGAAGGCGATCGGGTTTTTTGTCCCAGTGTTTTGCCGAACTGAAAAAATGAATTTTGCCCATATATTCCGAAACTTGTTGTTGGCGACAGCCAGCTTTTGTTTCGTCAATCTGTCCGCAAAAATTATTCCAGAAGAAGCGATTGCCGTAGAAGCATCACATCAAAGAGCACTATCCTATTTGAATTACGAAGAAGATTTGTCTGCTCAGTCTCAGGCAGATAAGGTTGCTGAAATACAAAGAAATGCAATTCAATTTCTATCTGAGCATTTCACCAGAGCAAACAAGGAAGACATTACAAAAGCGGTCTCACAGGCATTTATTACCGGCAAAAAATACGATATTGATCCGTTATTAATTCTTTCAATTATTGCAGCAGAATCATCTTTTAATCCGAAAGCTAAAAGTAAGGCCGGAGCAAAAGGTCTGATGCAGGTTCATGCACGTGTTCATGCAGCCAAATTTAAGAGATTCGGCGGTGTGAAAGCAGTTCATGATATTCAGGCCGGAATTGAAGTCGGAACTCAGATTCTTAGAGAATATATTGACAAGAGCGGTTCCTTGGCAAAAGGACTTAAAAGATATGTCGGTTCTGCTAAGCACGCGACGGACGGAGGCTATGGCCACAAAGTGCTTGTAATGCGCGAGTACTTGAGGACTGCTATCTCAGGCGATATAAAGGCGGCAAAACAAATGGCTAAAAAAGGTCATAAGAAGGTACTACCTTCTTCAGATACCAAGAATCTCGCTTCTTATAACACTCATCTAGGCAAAGATGAGACAAAAGCTATTGCTTCTGACGGTTCAAATGCGTCGTAATAGGTGTGGGCGCGGAAATGTCCGCGCCTTTACCGGTTTAATTTTTCCAGCTCCATAAAGTTTGAGCATATGCTGCTGCCACAATTCCGGCTGTTTCTGTTCTTAGGACGAGGTCTCCTAGTTGTTTTCTGAGGAATCCTTTTTCAAGTAGCAGGCTGATTTCATTGTTTGACAATCCGCCTTCAGGTCCTATAACAAACATAACGGATTTTGGGACCGCAAGAGATTCTTTTTCTGTATTCGGAGAGGAAGGACAAAGAACGTAGTTTCTCTCACAAACAATGTCATCACTAAGTGATTTCAAAGAGGGAAGAAAGCGGATATCCAAAAGACTATTTCTTTTGCATTGTTCGCACGAGGAAAGAATAATCTTTGACCATCTCTGCAATCTCTTTTCTAATTTCTCACCAGTGAGCTTTATTTCAGATCGTTCGGCCGGAAAGACTATGAGTTTGCTGACGCCCAGCTCACAAGCCTTTTCAACGATCCAATCCATTTTTTCGTTGGAAACCAGAGATTGAGCTAAAACAATTTTTAATGTGTCATTTTCTTCATGGGAAATCTTCTCGATAAAGACGGAGGCATAGTCCTTGCTGAAATGAATCTTTCCTCTTGCAGAGTTTCCTTTGCCATCGAATATTTCAGCTTCATCGCCTTCCCGCATCCGTAAAACCCGCATGGCATGGTGGACGGAGTTAGGCGGAAGTGGTATTTCAGAGCCTATTTCATAAGAAACATCAGGTACATAAAATCGTGGCATGGAGTATTTTTCGGATTAAAGCAATTGGAAGAAGATAAATTGTAATTTAAAGAAAATATGCGAAGAATTACCTTATTTAGACTGAAATAATTCGTAGAAATTAATTTAGTGCCTATTCTGCGATCTAATTGTTAAAATGTCGGTGGTTGAAACAACCTGACTACCGCAGGTTTTTATTTTTTATTTATTCAAATATCATGACATCTTCAGTCTCTACTAAGACTATGGCAAACGCCTTACGGGCTCTGGCTATGGATGCTGTTCAGAAGGCAAAATCCGGACACCCGGGAATGCCAATGGGAATGGCAGACATTGCAGTCGCACTCTGGAAAGATCATCTCCGTCACAATCCTAAAAATCCTAAATGGATCGGAAGGGATCGTTTTCTTCTGAGTAACGGACATGGCTCAATGCTGCAATATGGATTGCTTCATCTTGCCGGTTATGACCTCTCTATCGAGGATATTAAAAATTTCCGGCAACTCCACAGTAAGACACCGGGCCATCCCGAGGTTGGTGTAACTGCTGGGGTTGAAACATCAACCGGCCCTCTTGGACAGGGCATTGCTAATGCAGTTGGTCTTGCACTGGCTGAAAAAATGTTGGCGGCTGAGTTTAACCGTGAAGGTTTTGACATCATCGACAACTACACTTATGCCTTTTTAGGTGACGGTTGCCTGATGGAAGGTATTTCCCATGAAGTTTGTTCGTTAGCCGGCGTCTGGAAATTAAATAAACTAATTGCTTTATACGACGACAATGGTATATCTATTGACGGCGATGTTAAAAACTGGTTCCATGATGATACCCGCAAGCGCTTTGAATCTTATGGTTGGAATGTAATCGGCCCGGTTGACGGACATGATGTTGCTGCGGTATCTCAGGCAATTGAAGAAGCTAAAAAATCAGACAAACCGACTTTAATTGATTGCAAGACAATCATTGGTTTCGGCTCTCCCAACAGACAGGGAACAAGCAAAGCCCATGGTGAAGCTCTCGGAGAAGACGAGATTACTATTACCCGTAAAGCAATCGGCTGGGATTATGGTCCTTTTGAAATTCCTTCCGAGGTTTATGAAGCATGGGATGCCCGCGCTAAAGGTGAGGTTGAAGAAAGCGCCTGGACCAATCTTTATGCCAAATATAAAGAAGCCTATCCTGAGCTTGCCAGTGAACTTGAACGCAGACTATCCGGTCAGTTACCGGCCGATTGGGATGATGTTTGTTTTAATGCTTTGCTAAAAGCCGTTGAAGAAGAAAAAACAGTTGCTTCAAGAAAAGCCAGTCAAATGGCATTGAATGCGCTCGCATCGCACTTACCGGAACTTGTGGGAGGCTCAGCTGACTTAACAGGTTCAAATCTGACTAATTGGAATGGAGTAGAAGCTCTCCGTGCTAACAATATGTTGGGACGCCATATCAACTACGGTGTAAGAGAGTTTGGTATGGGCGCTATCATGAATGGTATCGCCTTGTATGGCGGTTTTATTCCGTTTGGCGCCACATTCCTGACCTTCTCCGATTATGAGAAGAATGCCATGAGAATGGCAGCACTCATGAAGTTGAGAACAATTTTTGTCTATACCCATGACTCCATCGGATTGGGTGAAGACGGTCCTACCCACCAGCCGATCGAACAATTGGCCAGTCTCAGACTCATCCCGAATATGGATGTTTGGCGTCCTTGTGACACAGTTGAAACAATCGTTGCCTGGGAAGCAGCCATCGAACGTGAAGACGGTCCTTCTTCTCTGATTTTCTCCAGACAGTCTTTGCCATTTATGGAAAGAGAAGAAACCAATGCAGATGAAATTGCCAAAGGTGGCTATATTCTTGAAGAAGCACCTGCAGGCAAGGGAGCTGCAGAAGTTGTGTTACTGGCAACCGGCAGTGAAGTTAGTTTGGCAGCTGAAGCAAGAAAGATTCTTACCGCGGAAAACGTACAGTGCCGCCTTGTTTCTATGCCTTCAACAACAGTTTTTGACCGTCAGAGCGACTCTTACAAGGAGGAAGTTCTCGGAAAAGACCTTCCGATCGTCGCAATGGAAGCCGCATCAACCGGCTTATGGTGGAAATATGTGAAAGGTAAGGGAACTGTTATCGGTATTGACAGTTTCGGTGAATCAGCTCCTGCTAAAGAGCTGTTCAAAATGTACGGATTCACAGTAGACAATGTTGTGGATACGATTAAAAAAACTCTTCAAAAGGGGAAAAACTAAAGATGACCATTCGAGTAGCTATAACCGGATACGGACGTATCGGCCGTAATATTCTTCGTGCATTCTATGAAGAGTGCAAATGGCCTGATATCGAAATCGTTGCTATTAATGACACAGCAAAGCCTGAAGCAACCGTTCATTTAACCAAGTTTGACACAGTTCACGGCAGATTCAATGGCGATGTTCATTGGGATGATGGTTATTTGGTCGTAAACGGAGACCGTATTAAGATGGTTTCTGAACGTGATCCTAAAAAACTTCCCTGGAAAGATCTAGATATCGATATCGTTCTGGAATGTACCGGAGCATTCAGAGACAAAGAAGGTTGCATGGGCCATATCGAAGCCGGTGCTAAGAAAGTTTTGATTGCATGCCCGGGTAAAAATGTTGATGCAACCGTTGTTTACGGTGTTAATGATGACATTTTGAAGGCAAGTGACGTCGTTGTCTCCAATGCTTCATGCACAACAAACTGCTTGGCACCGTTCGTCAAGCCTTTGATGGAAAAGGTTGGTATTGTTGACGGGATGATGACAACAGTTCATGCGTTTACAAATGACCAGGTTCTTACCGACGTAAAACACAAAGATCTTAGAAGAGCCCGCGCTGCCGGACACAACATTATTCCTACAAAGACAGGTGCTGCCAAGGCCGTCGGAGAAGTTATTCCTGAAATGAAAGGAAAACTCGACGGTTATGCCATGCGTGTTCCTACCATCAATGTTTCTGTCTGTGATTTAACATTCACAGCTGCTCGTCCGACTTCTGTTGAGGAAGTTAACCAGATCATCAAAGATGCAGTAGAAAGCAACGCGCTCAAAGGCGTACTTGGTTACAACGAATTACCGTTGGTTTCTTCAGATTTTAACCATTCTGATTATTCATCTATTTTTGATTCAACCTTAACCAAAGTGATCGACGGCACATTGGTTAAAGCAGTCGCATGGTATGACAATGAATGGGGCTTCTCCTGCCGTATGCTCGATACAGCAGTAGCCATGTACAACGCAAAGTAATTTAAGCATTAAGGCCCGGGACATAAAGCTCGGGCTTTTTTCATAGGAAAAAAGATGAAAGTTAAAACTCTTGAAGAGTTGGCCAAGAACGGCGAGCTCAAAGATAAGCGTGTTTTTATTAGAGCCGACCTTAATGTACCCCGTAGCCCGACAGGGAAAATTTCTGACGATCATAGAATCCGTGAATCAATTCCGGCTGTCAAAATGGCTCTTGAAGGCGGCGCAGCAGTGATGGTTTGTTCACATCTTGGCCGTCCGAAAGAAGGCGAGCTTACTGAAGGCGATAGCCTCCGCGGGGTTGCTGAATACTTTGGAAAGTTGCTTGGAAAAGAAGTTGGATTTGCTACAGACTGGGTTAATGGCGTAGATGTTAAGTCCGGTGAAGTTGTCGTTCTTGAGAACTGCCGTGTCAATGTAGGTGAGAAGAAAAACGACGAAGCTCTGTCTAAAAAAATGGCTGAACTTTGTGATATCTATGTTAATGATGCTTTCGGAACATCTCATCGTGCCCAAGCTACCACTGAAGGCATGGCAAGATACGCTAAGGTTGCTTGTGCCGGTCCTTTGTTAGCAAAAGAAATTGATGCTCTTACTGCAGCTGTAGATGCTGCTGAGCATCCTTTGGTTGCTGTTGTCGGAGGTGCAAAGGTCTCTACTAAGCTGACCATCTTGATTCACTTGGCTCCATTAGTAGACACATTGATTCCGGGCGGCGGTATTGCTAATACATTCTTATTGGCACAAGGGAAAAAAATCGGCAAGTCATTAGCTGAGCCTGAACTCGTTGAAGAATGCAAGAAAGTCATGGATGTGATGGCTGCTAAAGGTGGCAAATTACCTCTGCCAATCGATGTGGTTGTTGCACGTCATATGGGCTACGATGCCGGATTCAGAGTTTGTGATGTTGATGACATCCATGACGATGAAATGATTTTAGATATTGGTCCGAAAACAAGTATGATGCTCCGCGAAATGATGCAGGGTGCTAAGACCATTATTTGGAATGGTCCGGTCGGTGTATTTGAAATGGACAACTTTAAAGAGGGAACTCACGATTTGGCTAGAACAATTGCAAAGGCAACCGAGGCCGGTGCTTTCAGTATTGTTGGCGGTGGTGACACGATTGCTGCAGCAAAAGCTTTCAACGTTATCGACAAGGTCTCCTATATTTCCACAGGCGGCGGTGCTTTCCTTGAATTCTTAGAAGGTAAAAAGCTTCCTGCAGTGGCAGTTCTTGAAGAAAGATTTGAAAAGTAATTAGATAGTAGTTTTCAACTTGCGGTTGGTTATTTCCGGCCGCTTTTTTTTATGTCTAGAAAAAATCTTGAGAAAAAACTTGACAATAAAAAAAATTAATTTCAATTCGTTTTTTGAAGAAAAATTCACATAGACTTACCTTAATTCAAAAACTAATATATCTTTAATTCAGATATGACAAGCCTCAATAACAGATCGGAACGAGCAGCGCTTATCAGCGTTTCGGCTGTTATTGTCTCTTTACTTCGAATGCGAATGTGCTAATTCTTTCTCTTAGAAAGAGAATTGACTGTCCCTGACTGTGTTTTCTAAGGATGCGGGGATAAATGTAACTAACCTCCAAACATAGTTTTAAGCACATGAAAAATCGTAAACGAAACCTTAAGTTAAAGCTTAAGAAAAAATTAAAAATCAACTTACTGTTCAGATTTTCAAATCTATTTAACTCAAGAAAACATTTGTCGGAATTAGAAAATTTTTCTGATTTCGGAATTGCATATTCCTTTTTTCATTTCACTTTCTTACCTAAGGAAATCTAATCATGTATAAAAGACAGGCCCTAAAATTACTTTCTTCCCTTGTAGTGGTAGCTGCTCTCGGTTTGAGCGGTTGCGGTGACAAGAAAACTTCAGAATTAAAAGTTGGTGCCACTGCCGGTCCGCATGCTGCCAATGTCCAAAAAGCAGCTGAAGTTGCCAAAAAAAACGGCTTGAATGTCAAAGTTGTCGAGTTTACTGATTATGTCACTCCCAACAAATCTCTTGCTGAAGGATCTTTGGATGTCGTTGTTTATCAGCATGAACCGTTCTTGAATAACTTTAATAAACAACAGGGTACTAAACTGAAGAACATAGCTAATGCTGTTGTTCAACCGATGGGCTTTTACTCAAATAAGATCAAGAGTCTTGAAACCATACCAGAAGGAGCTTCCGTTGCTATACCTAACGATCCGACTAACGGAGGAAGAGCATTAATTCTTCTTCAGCAAGCCGGCTTAATTAAACTCAAAGATGGTGTCAATGGAACCAACGCGACTGTTCACGATATCGTTGCTAATCCGAAAAAACTCAAAATTAAAGAGCTTGAAGCGGCCCAACTTCCAAGAAGTCTCTCTGATGTGGATATTGCAACGATTCCAATGAATTATGTAATTAGTGCAGGACTTTCTCCTGAAAAACAAGGATTCTTCTTTGAATCAAAAGAAGCCCCGTTTGCATTAATCATCATTGCAGCCCGTGAAGATAACGCCAATGATGAAAAAGTTAAACAATTCGTCAAATCCTTCCAATCTCCGGAAGTTAAGAAATTTATTAAGGAAGAATTCAAGGGAGCAGTTCTGCCTGCATGGGAATAATCGACAAAAATTAGGCGAAACTCTTAATTAGAGTTGGTAGACCGGTGAGTTAAGAAAGGATCTCACCGGTTTATTTTTGCGGGAAAATCAAACTGAATTAGTGAAGCGGTTCAGTTTAAGCTTTTTTACCAAAGTATTTCTTACAAAGTTGGACACACATTGCAATTGTGAATGGTCCGAGAGCAGCCAAAATACCAACAATCAGAATTAAAGATAGATTATTTTTGATAAAAGGAATGTTTCCAAACAAGTATCCGGCTGTGACAATAGACCCAACCCAGAACAAAGCTCCGAAACCACTGTAAAGTTCGAATTTGAGGGCTTTCATCTGAGCTGCTCCGGCAACTAATGGTGCAAATGAGCGGACAATAGGAACAAAACGAGCCAATACAATTGTTTTGCCTCCATGCTTTTCGTAGAAATTGTGAGTTTTCATTAAAGCATTTTGATCAATCCAACCAATTGAGCCGTCATAGATTTTCTTCCCCAGCCAAGAACCGATATAGTAATTGGTCGTATTACCTACAATCGCCCCAATCGTGATAATGACAATAAGCGCAACAGGGTTTAAAACACCGGTAGCAGCAGCGGCACCTGCAATAAATAATAAAGAGTCTCCGGGCAGGAAAGCACAGATAACAATACCTGTTTCCGCGAAGAAGATTAAAAAGAGGACAACGTATATCCAAAGTCCATAATCAGCGGCAACATGCAAAATGAACTGATCGGCATTTCGGAAAAGCTCAACTGCTAAGTTAAAGAATTCCATTCAAAGATCTTTCAGGGTAAAAGTGTAAAAACGAAAACTCAATTTTAGACGAACTACATTGAACAATCTGTGGTTTAGCCCGAAATGAATTATTAAAAAGAATGTAATCAAAAACTTCGGGTACTTTTTTAGGTTGCTCTAGGAATCTGGGAGAAGAATTCGGAAGCAGAAAAATGGTAACTATGAAACTGCCAACTGAAGCTCAGTTTTAGGCTGAGCCTTACCGGAATAAGTTCTCAGATAGCTGGCCGAGTGAAAAAAACTTTGTCAAATTCCCCAAAATCCTAAAAGAGCCAGATCCCGTTTTTATAAAGTAGATCAAAATTGTACATAATTGGAGAAAAACAACGATGCTCAACTAAACTTCACTTTTATAAAGCTTTACGGCTCTTCGAGTCTTGAGAGATAACGCTCATACTTTCGTACTTCTAACCATATTTTAAAGAAACTATGTGTCAAAGTATGGAATAAATCCGTTCAAGTTTATTATGGTTAGAATTGCATCATGATGAAAGAAACTGAAAACAGAGCAATCCGTGAAATCCGAGAATTGCCTGATCAACTTATTAGCCAGATTGCCGCAGGAGAGGTCATTGAACGACCGTCTTCTGTCGTAAAAGAACTTCTTGAAAACTCTATTGATGCTGGATCGACTCAAATAGAAATTAAGCTGGAAGGAGGAGGAATCAAGAGAATTCTTATTCAAGACAACGGGTGTGGAATTCCAAAATCGAATTTACCTTTAGCTTTAAAGCGGCACGCCACTAGTAAAGTCCGATCTCTTGATGAGCTGGAATCGATTTCTAGTTTTGGATTCAGAGGCGAAGCGTTAGCTTCAATAGCCAGTGTCGCAGATTTGTTGCTTTCTTCTAGAGTAGAAGGCCAAGATGCCTTTATGATTTTCAAAGATGAGGTAACTCCATCTTTCGGAAAAAAAGGCACAAGAATTGATGTCACTGACCTTTTTTACAAAACGCCTGCACGAAGAAAATTTCTACGTGGTGACAATACAGAGCTTGCGCATTGTTTAACTTGCATAAAAAGGATAGCGCTGGCTAACCCTTCTGTTGACTTTTCAGTCTTTTCCAATGGGAAAAATGTTCTTTCTCTGCCTCCCTCTTCTTTAGAAGAAAGATTAAAGAGAATGATGCCAAAGGAGTTTCTGGAAGCTCATCGTGTTGTTAAAGCTGACACGCCGACCGTGAAGTTATATGGATGGACCTGTCTTCCGACAGCGGCTAAAACAAGGACAGATTGTCAATATTTTTATGTCAACGGAAGATTTGTAAAGGACAAAATTCTGACACATGCCGTTCGCCAGGCATATGCCGATGTTCTTCATGGTAATTCGCAACCTTTGTACTGCCTTTTTCTTGATATTGAGCCTACAAGAGTGGATGTGAATGTTCATCCGACTAAAAGTGAAGTCAGGTTTAGAGATTCTTCTGCTATCCATCAGTTTGTTTTTCATGCTGTAGAGCAAGCGATATCACAATCAGTCTTAGTTGATCCGGATACCGGTGAAGTTAGTTCTCCGGACTCATTTAATTCAATGGAAGAAGATACGCTAGTTAACCGTGGCGGATACACCGGACAGCAAAGTTATCCATATGGTCAAACAGGAAATAGTTCGTATTCTCTTAGAGGAGATGACGGATACCAACACTATTTAGATTTTTACGGTTCTAACACTCAAAGAAATTTGAAAGAGGAAAAAACTTCGAGTTCATTTCCAACAACGATTGCTGCTCTTCAAATTAATTCCGAGAGCGAAGAGCAACCAACTCAAAATACTACTATTCCCGAAGAAAAAATCTATCAGCCGTTAGGCCGGGCAGTTGGGCAAATCGCGGGAAACTTTATTATTGCTGAAAATGAAAAAGGGATGGTCGTGGTTGACATGCATGCAGCTCATGAAAGAATTGTCTATGAGAGATTAAAAACTAGCTTTGATAAACGGGAAGTTGTAAAGGAGCAATTTCTGATCCCTTACGTTTTTAATGTAACTGACGAGCAAATGAGTATCTTTGAGGAGTGTAGAGAAGAAATCGAGCATCTTGGAATCGATCTCTCTGCTGTTGGCCCCAATCAGCTTAGTTTACGGGGAGCACCGGTCTTACTCAATTCAAAGATAGGTCGGGAAGGAGAGGACTTGATACGCGACGTCCTCGAAGATTTACGAAGGTATGGAAAATCAACGGTTTTGACTGAAAAAAGAAATGAAGTGCTTGCTACTATTGCTTGTCATTCTGCGATTAGAGTAAACCGGTTACTTACCCTCTCGGAAATGGATGCTGTTTTGAGAGATATGGAAAGGACAGACAGAGCTGATGAATGTAATCATGGAAGACCGACGTGGATCCAGATATCTTTGAAAGAGCTCGATTCTTTCTTTATGCGAGGTAAATAAGGATGAAGCCTTGTTCTTATGATGCAGTGATGTTGCTTGGCCCGACCGCTAGCGGAAAAACAGCATTAGCGTTGGAAATAGCTCAACGGATACCGTCAGAGATTATCTCCATTGATTCTGCCCTGGTCTACAAGCATATGGATATAGGGACAGCAAAGCCAACAAAAGAAGAGTTAACACTAGTCCCCCACCATTTGATTGATATTATTGAACCAACTGATAGTTATTCGGCAGCAGACTTCGTGAAGGACTGTGAAGAAAAAATTGAAGAAATTCATTCGAGAGGCAAATTACCTCTGATAGTCGGAGGAACGATGCTCTATGCGAAAGCTCTCCTACAAGGAATGGACAATCTCCCGACTTCTACGCCGGAGGTAAGAGAAAAAATAAATTCGATGCTCCAAGAAGAAGGAGTTAATGCTTTACATAAAAGACTGGGAATGATTGATCCCTTGACGGCAGAAAAGCTTTCTCCGAATGATACTCAGAGGATTTCAAGGGCTCTTGAGGTCTATGAATTATCGGGGAAACCGATTTCGTCATTTTATGGAGCTTCTAAAGGGACTTCATTCAATATTAAAGCCTGTGCATTGTTTCCGGATGATAGAAAAGTTCTTCATGAACGAATTGAGAAAAGATTCGATCAGATGCTTGAAAACGGATTTGTAGACGAAGTCAAAGCATTAATGAAAATTCCCAGACTAACCAAAGAACATTCAAGTATGCGCTGTGTCGGGTATCGGCAGGCATGGGAGTACATTGAAGGAATATCTACTTTTGAGAGTTTTCGTGAAAAAGGAATAGCGGCTACCAGACAGCTTGCCAAGCGACAGATTACTTGGCTTCGTTCCTTCGAGGGGGTGGAAAGACTATCTCCGGATATGGATTTAGCCAGAAAAAAATTTCTTGAGCTTTGCGGAGCGAACAACGTTTCAAAAGAAGTAACTGATTGATTTAGGAAGGATCGAATTTTTCTTTCTTATGAACTACTAACATTGGACGCCATTTAGGCGGATAAGGAAATTTTTTATATGAGCATTCCTAGCTATCAGGATTTCATGTTGCCGGTTCTCAAAAAAGCAGCGACTGGGAGTGTACACATTTCTGATGTTATTAAAAGTATCGCAGAGGAAATGCAACTCTCTGATAAAGAAAGGAGACTTACCATACCAAGTGGACGGTCTTTGCTTTATGAGAGAGTTTCCTGGGCCAAAACATACTTAATGCAAGCCGGTCTGCTCGAGCGAACAGGACGTGGTAGTTTTAAAATTTCGCAGGATGGAAAAGCTCTTCTTGCGAAAAAGCTTGATAGAGTTGACAATAAAATCCTTGCAGATTATTCGAGCTTTCAGGATTTCTTGAAAAGAGGAAAAAAAGATTCGGAAAAATCCGAAAAGTTCAATAAGTATGTTGGGGCCGAAGAGCTTTCGCCTGAAGAAAGTATCCATCAGTCATTAGAAAAAATAAAGGCGGCCTTGTCTGAAGAGTTGATTAGACGGATATTGAAAGCCAATCCTTCGTTTTTCGAGAGTCTTATTATTAAGCTTCTTGTTGAAATGGGCTACAGCAATAACACAGAAGAAGCTTGGGAACACAGTGGAAAATCAGGGGATGAAGGGATTGACGGCATAATCAATCAAGATGTCTTAGGCGTTGACAAGATATATATCCAAGCAAAACGCTATGCTAATCACCATTCTGTTACTTCTACTGATTTAAGAAACTTCATTGGAGCTCTTGATATGTGCAGAGCTGTTAAAGGAGTTTTTGTAACAACTTCTGGATTTACTACCGAGGCTAAAAAAACGGTCAGAAAATCTTCCAAGAATATTGTGCTTATCGATGGGAAAAAATTAACGGAACTAATGATTAAGTATGGCGTAGGTTGTAAAACAAAAGAAACCATAAGGATTCCAAAAATAGATGAAGACTTTTATGAAGAAATGTAGTTTTCAGTTATTTCAAGAAACTACTAACGTCGTCAAATCATTTTCGGTCCAGGAGATACTGTGTAGTTAACCCATCAAAAAACAAATTTAAGTTTTTTGGAGAAAATGTATTGTTCCGCTGACTAACGTGTTCTTTACTTTGATAGCAAATGAGAGGATTTGGATTTTAAATATAGATAGAATGCATATGGCAAGAGAATTAAGCCAGAACCCGCAATTACAGCTTCGTAGCCCAACCAGCCTGCGGCCCACGCAGCAATGAGTGGCCCCCCGGCCATTCCAAGATGTCCCGTTAAAAAGTTAAATCCGAAAATTTGTCCTTTTTCTTCTTCAGGACAGACCTGAGATAACAAAGAGTTTGTCAGGGGTATCAATCCTGCAACCACAAATCCGCCCAGGAACCTGCAAATCGTTAAGCCTTCAACTGTTTTCGGAATGATTTGAAAAGCAATCATCACTCCTGAGCTTACTAAGCAGAATAAAAGAACTTTCAGAAATCCAAATTTTTGCCCCCATGCGCCAAGTAACGGTGAAGCAATCATTACGGAAATGCCGCTGATTGAGAAGACAGTGCCCGCAACTAACATAATGTTATCCATGTTTCCTTGTAGCTCGGCAAGGTATAGAGGAAAAATTGGCTGCAATGAAAATAGTGAAGCGTAAATAACACACGAGCAAATCAGTAGCTGCAATATTTCCGGTCGCCGAAGAACAGTAAAGTCAAAAAATGGACCGCGTTTAGTTACTTTTCGGTGAATTGTTTTTTTCTCTTGGCAGAAAAATAAAATTAGCACAGTCACCAGGGCCAAGGCGATTCCGGCTAAGTAAAAAGAATTTCTCATCCCGAAGTATTCTGAAAGTACTCCACCAATAAAAGGACCTCCAATGCCGCCGATTGTCATACCTCCTTGAAGCAATCCCATAGATAAACCGATTTTATTGGACGGTACCGTTGTTGCTACCAGAGCCAATAGTGCAGGGTAGAGACCGGCGGATAAACCTTGGAAGAATCGTGCAAGGAATAAGCCTTCGACAGTTGAAACAAAACCACAGGCAGCATAGGCAATAGCCAGGCAGAACGAGGCTCTAAGTGCCATCAATTTACGGCTTTTTCTATCGGCCAGAACTCCCCAAACGGGACCTAATAATCCGCTGATGAAAAAAGTAATGGAAAAGATAAGACCGGACCAAAGATTGACGTTTTCAGGAGCGA
Source organism: uncultured Turicimonas sp. (assembly GCA_947854175.1). Taxonomy (GTDB): domain Bacteria; phylum Pseudomonadota; class Gammaproteobacteria; order Burkholderiales; family Burkholderiaceae_F; genus Turicimonas. The sequence goes on from CANTYJ010000056.1 coordinate 50,888, forward strand.
CATGTAATTCTTTGACAAGATACAGTGGAAGAAAAGGAGTAATCATTGTGAAAGATAACTCCATAAAAAAGGCAGAAAGCGTTAAAACCGCTAATGCAATGATCCACTGGTTTCTGAACATATTTGTTGTTTTCTTCTTTGATAGACGGAATAAAGATAATGATAAGAACTAAAAAGGCTCAAAATTGCTTTGAACTCTTAGGGCCGTAAAAAAGGGGATGTTGCAAAATTCGACTTTTATCGGATTAGCATTTCCCCTTTCTTTTAT
>CANTYJ010000057.1 GCA_947854175.1 uncultured Turicimonas sp.
TATAAACACTTCGATTACCCTCTTTGTTAGAACTGTACATGATGTGGTAACGCATAGACGCTCTCCCTATTATTACTACTATTTTACTACAAATAATCAAAAAAGTCAAGAGGATTTTTTCTTTAAATTTCAAATAGTAATCATGAATTCAAGGGGGTTTTAGCTATTAAACTCAGGAGGCTTTTTGAGCTAATGTCTTAACAAAAAAACTTTCGATTGCTTGTTGAAATGCTATGAGCCGGTTACATTCAACAACCGGCTTCTTTTTCACCTAGAAAATGCGCCGGAGATTTTATTCAAAAATGACGCATTCATGGGAATCGATTTTTCTTTTGCCGTTTAGAATCTCTGCAGGTTTAGCTTTCATGTACACGATACATTACTTGCATTGACGGAAAAGTCATTTTTTCTCTTTGCAAATGAATCTTTATTTATTGATTCCGATAATTAAACTTTCAGCCCGGAAGATAAAAATTTTTTCGGACTGAAATTTAACGATCTACTAAACGGCTTTCTTGCTTAGAATTGTTTCCAGTCAGCCAGTTTGTTGTTATTTTCTATTAGGAATCGACTGATTTTTTTGGAGTTTCAAAACAGTCTTTCTGACGACACCACAAGGAAACCAGTCTTCTTTGGCTTTTCTTAATCCCGGGACGCCTAGATCTTCTTCACGGTTGAGGATTTCATATTCTTCAGGAAGCATCTTTGCTAAAGCAACCGCTAAAGCCGGATAGGCGCCGACAACGTTTCTGTCAGCTTTTTCAATATGGACGGCAAAAATATTATCAAAGACACCGGAACCATACGTGAAGCCAAAAACTTCATCGCCCTGCATTAATACACCGCCGATAAGACCGAAGTCTTCATAATGATCAAACGCTAACTCGATCGCTTCTTTTTCTGCAAGGAGCCCGGCATCGAGTTCGCCTCTGTCGGCATACCACTTATCTAAAAATTTTCTGGCCAAAGGAATTGTTTCTGCATCTAATGCTTTAAATTCGGCTTCCGGGTATGCTTTGTTAAAGCGACGGTTAAAGTTTCTTTTACCATTAAGCTGCCGGCCTTCGAGTGTTAGGAATCGTTCCTTGGCATAAAGATAATCCCACCAGGAGTTCGAAGAAACCGTAATAAAATTCCGGTACCGTAAAAGGTGACGCACGTGCTCGGTCATTCCGTTAAAACGGCCGAATAATAAAAGAGGTTCTTTACAGTCTTTACATTCGCCTTCTAATGTTTCAAGAATCGTTGAAATATTAGGACTGTTCCAGGGAACGACGTAAGCTGACGGACATTCTTCGTATGGACGCCAGTTTAAAACGAGATCTTCTCCTATTACGGCGTATTTGATTTTGTACTCTTTGCTTCTCCCGATTAACGAGACAAGAGCGAGATTACAGTCTCCGTCTTGGAGAGACTTAATATGTTTTTTTATCAGAGGTAACGTTTCAAATGTGACTTCTTTTAACTCGATTGCCATAATAAAGAGAATTAGTTCCTGTCTAAATAATTTGCGGACTAAATTCTAAAACAACCTTGGTATTAGTTGAGCCGTGCATGCTTATCGTGAGAAATAAGCCTTACGGCCAAAGTTGAAGATCACTATAATCGCCTGGTAAATAGTTTTGGAGGAGTTTATGGAACTCAATGAAAATATTCTTAATGTAACAGAAGCTAATTACGAAGAAACCGTTGCTAAGAACCCCCGTAAGGTTCTTCTTGACATCGGTGCCCCATGGTGTGTCGACTGTAGACGTATTGAACCGATGTTTAAAGAATTCGCTGAAAAATACAAAAACGAACTTCAGTTTGCCTATTGTGATTTCGATAAAGAAAGTGCACTGAATTCTAAATTCGGTGTTCGTCACATTCCAACCTTGGTTTTACTCAAGAACGGTGAAGTTATCGATACTTTAGTTGAACCAAAGAAGGTTGAATTGTTCCAGGCATTTGTCGACAAAGCGCTTAAGGCCTAATCAAATCATAGAAAATCGGTCTGTTTCTTCTTTTAGAAGCAGACCATTCTCATTACAAAGGTTTAAACCACCCGAATCTCGGATGTTCCAATACATCACAGAATTCAAAAATTTCCTTGACCGAAGATTCATAATCTTCAATAGTCTTGCTTTTGAATAATTTTTTTGACAGCTTGGTATCTTCTGTCAGAAGGCATAGCTGGAAGAACCAGTATTCTTTCATTCTCATGACGGCATTTTTCCTGCTTTCAAATGCAATGGCGTATCCGTCGTAAAGATTCTGAGAAAAATCAATCAGCTCCTGCTTGGAAGCTGGACGGCCGCCTTTAAATTTTCTAAATAGAGCAGGATCCGCGATAAGACCTCTTCCGATCATAATAGAGTGCAGTCCGGGAGAGACTTGTAGCCTCCGATTCATGTCTTCGACAGTGTATAAATCTCCGTTGTAGCCGACGGGAAAAGGAAAAGTATTTAAAAATTTATCGAAGACAGAACTTCTTGGATGCCCTTTGTATTGATCTGTTTTTAATCTCGGATGAATGATGAGATTGGCTAAAGGATATTGTTTATACAAATTAGCGATGTCTTCAAATTCTTCTTCGTTAGCCCAGCCGATACGGGTTTTAATGGAGATGTCGATCCGGTGGTTAACAGCGAAGACTCCATCTAAAAAAATCTTCAACTGGTCAAGCACACGAAGAAATCCGGAACCTTTGTGTTTAGCAACGACCGTTCCGGCCGGACATCCGAGGTTTAAATTAACTTCTTTGTAGCCCAGAGCAAAAAGAGCTTCAGCCGCCCAGTTAAAATCCGCCGCTCGGTTACTCAACAGCTGTGGGATGACATTTAATCCGGTATTTTTACTCGGGTCAACTTCCCGTAACTGCCGATCTGTAAATTTTGGTTCTGTTGTAGGTGTGATGAAGGGAAGGTAATAAAGATCAGCCGGGCCGAAAGTTTTGGCATGCACTTGTCTAAATACCGATGTCGTCAAACCTTCCATCGGAGCAACGGATAATAAAGTCATTTCTTATTTCTTTACCGCAGAAGCTTCTTTTTTATCCGAACCGTCCTTGACGGGTGTTTTGCTGTCAGTGTCTTTGCTCTTTGCAGGTGCTTTCTTAATCGTAATGTCGATATTGGGCTTATCTTGAATTGTTAAATCAGATAAAAATATCTGAGTGTTGTCCTTTGTATATATCTTTGAAGGCCTGTTAAACATCGGTAACTGAATTTCTTCCGGCTTTCCGAATAAACTCTCTAAGATTTTTGAATAGGTTGAATTATTACTATCGGCACTGTTAATCGGTGATATCCGGATAGACTGAAAAGTCGACTTCATCTTGGGATTAACTTCAAAATAGATATGAAGGTTCCCGCAGTTTTTCATTAGACGGGTCGATAAGGTTTGCCAATCTGTGTCATCGGTGGCAGTCCTTCTGCAGCCGATAGTTTCTCCAAAATCATCTACTTCCGAGAATTTCCCTGTTCCTTCAGGGAAGCGCTCAATCAAGGCGGACAGTTCATTAGTTAAGTCTTCTTTTTTATTGGTTTTCGGATAATCCTGTACGGACTGAAGAATAACTTCAACTTGAATAAATTCAGCGTAATTAGACCAGGTTAAAAAAGCGACTCTGTCTTTGTTCTGGAACTTTTGCCGTGATGTGAAAACTTTTTGGCTATCAGCTCTGACACCTAACCCCAAAGACTTTTTGAGTTCGTTTTCAATGCTTACCCGTGCTTTATCAAAAGAAGCCCGGTCCTTGAAATGCCATAAAAGGGTATAGCTATCTAATGTCTGATTTTTACCTAAAAAAGTGATATCAATCTGAGTTTGACCGAATAAAGCTTTATCAGAAGAAGGTGTCAGACTATAGCTGGTTGAGTCTGTCCGTTTAAAGACGTAACCGTCCTCTTTAAAAAGTTTAATTAATTCGTCTTTTTTATCTTTTCCAAGATTGATTTCCGAGAAAAAATACTTTAAGACTGAACCTTCATCGGTAATTTCAATTGTAGGATTTTGTTTGGCCTCAGAAGTGGGAGGTGCTGATTTGTCATCAGCAGACAATGCAACCGGCGTACAAAAGATGCCTGATAAGAGTAAAACAACCGGAACCACAGTAAAACGTAATTTCTTCACATTGTCTCCCAAACAAAAAAATGAAGGATATCTATCAACTATAAGATTAGCAGGCTCAGTTAAACAAGTTCTTAGCTATTTTAGGTAATTGTATGTATCGTATGATGAAAAGAAAATTGTTTAGATGATTTTAGTGTGCTACAGAAGTTTTCGGCTAACAAATTACAAATCATTCAATATGGTTCAGGCAGCAACCAAAGAAAAAGCTCCGGGAAGAGTCGGAGCTTTTTCAAGAATTAAGTTAAAACGGTTATTTGACGGAAGGTTTCCACGACAAGAGTCTCAACCCGTTTGCAACAACGATGAGACAGGTGCCGGTATCTGCAAATACAGCCATCCACATCGTTGCCATTCCTAAATAAGTCAGAATTACGAAAATCAGCTTAATAGAAAGTGCAATAAAGATGTTCTGACAAAGAATCTTGAATGTTTCTTTGGACAATTCGATAAATACAGGCAGCTTTCTAAGATCGTCGTCCATTAATGCCACATCAGCCGTTTCAATAGCTGTGTCTGTTCCGGCGGCTCCCATAGCAAAGCCGATGTCAGCCCGGGCAAGAGCAGGGGCATCATTAATACCGTCACCAACCATGCCGGTGACTTCTTTCTTTGCAAACTGGTTAATCAGATTTTGTTTCTCTTCCGGTAACAGATTGCCTTTCGAAATTTTTACACCGACTTCGGAGCCAACTTTTTCGGCAGTTTTAGCATTATCACCGCTCAGAAGAACTGTCGTAATTCCCTGACGGTTCAAATTTTCAATGGCTGCTTTTGAATGCGTCTTAACAGAATCAGCTACACCGAAATAGGCCAGAATGCGTTTTTCACTGGCAAGCACTAAAGGTGAATAACCTTTGTCAGAAAGAGCGGCAAATCTGTCTCTGACCTCCTGATTCTGAAGGAAATATTTATCGAGACCTTTGATATTGCCGAGATAGTATTCGGTGTCGTCTATGGATCCGATAATGCCTTGGCCGGGAACTGTATAAAAACCATTCACGGACTTAAGGTGTGACTTTCCAACTCCCTCGTCAGTGGCTTTGGCCGTTACTGCTTTACTAACCGGATGAGAGTTACGATCAGCAAGGGATGCAGCGATGACAAGGACCTCAGCGGGATTCTGATCCGTGACAACTTGCCATTCCATAACTTTTGGTTTGCCTTCAGTGATGGTACCTGTTTTATCAAAAGCAATTCTCTGTAGCTTTCTGCCTTTTTCAAGATAGATGCCGCCTTTAATTAGAATGCCTCGTTTGGCTGCATTGGCCAATCCGGTTACGATAGTCACCGGTGTTGAGATAACCAGTGCACAAGGACAAGCGATTACCAACAATGTCAATCCTTTGTAAATCCAGTCATACCAGTCTCCTCCCAGAAGAACCGGAGGAATAATGGCTGTTGCCAGTGCTAATAGGAATACGAGAGGTGTATAAACTTTTGCGAAACTATCTACAAAGCGTTGAGTAGGTGCTCTGGAACTTTGGGCAGATTCAATCGCACTGATAATTCTTGCGGGCATGGAGTTGCCGGCGGTCGATGTGGCCTTATAAATGAACTCTCCGTTTTCATTTAAAGTGCCGGCAAAGACATCATCGCCTGCTTTCTTGTCCACAGGCAGACTCTCACCGGTAATCGCGCTTTGATTAATTGAAGATGTACCGGAGATAATTGTACCGTCAACGGCAAGACGATCGCCCGGAGAGACACGGATGACATCGCCGACTTGAATGTCTTCAGCCTTTGTCTCGACCCAGTCATTATCTTTTTTAACCTTGGCTTTTTCAGGGGCTAACGCTAGCAGGGAACGAATGGCACCTCTGGCTTTGTCCAGAGATAGTTGTTCAATCGCTTCGGAGATTTCAAACAGAACCATGACCATTGCAGCTTCAGGCCAAGAGCCGATGATAACGGCTCCGGTAACGGCAACTGCCATCAGAGCGTTCATATTGAAATTAAAGTTCTTAATTGCAATGAAGCCCTTTTTGTAAGTCCCGATTCCGACAATCAAAATAGCTGCAATTGCCAAAACCATGGAAATATATTCATTTAAATCCATGAATTCAGCAGCTTCAGAGCCTGCAGCTAAAACGAGGCCCAGAATATATTTCCACCATGGAATTTCTGTCTTTTTAAATTCTGCCAGGGATGTTTGCTGACCCTCCAGTATTTCCGGATCATAATCAAGTGATTTGATCGCTGCCAAAATTTCCGGCAATTGTCCGGGTAGATAGGAAACCGTAAGAATCCTATTCATCAGATTGAATTGGAGACCACTGACTCCTTTAATTGACTTCAGTTTCTGCCTGATCAGTCCTTCTTCAGTCGGACAGTCCATTTGAGGAATTCTTATCTGGGAGGTTTGTTTATTCTTTTGTACAACTCTCTTGAGTTTTAATCCGTTCGCAAGAAAGGCATTTTCGATGGATGACAAAGCTTCGGGGGTGTGAATAATTGTTAACCCATCAGGATTTAGCCCAACATCCTTGATTCCGCCTATTGCCCCCAAAGTGGAAAATAATAATTTGTATTGAGACGGATGGACTTCCGAAACGTCCCATTCAGTATCCATGCTGTTTTCCACGTGTTCGTGGTCATGGCCGCAACAGCAGTGCCCGTCATGATCTTCATGCTCATGGTGATGACCGCCACAGGAACAGGCTTCACGGTCATGTTCATGATGGTGACCACCGCAGGAACATCCCTCTTTATCATGAGAATGATGATCGCAACAGCAGGTGTCATCCTCTAGTTTTTTTTCATGGTTATGGTTGCCGCAACAACAATGGTCTTCATGATGAGCGTGTTCGTGATGATCGTGTTCAAGATGATGTTCATCGCAGGAGCATTTGGGGTGTTCATGTTCGTGCGAATGAGAGCAGCAAGTTTTATCATCCTCATTTTGGTGATGAGCATGGCAAGAACAGTTAACTGTCGTTTTATGAGAGTGCTTCTGAGATGCATCATGTTTCTCTTGACAGCAGTGCTCACCAACCTTACTTTGCTGAGAACTTTTAGCTTCTATTTCTTCAGCCGTTTTATTTTTTAAATCAGCCATGTCTAATTCCTTTCCTATCTTCCGCTTAAAGATGAGGGAATTGTGATCTATGCAATTCCATCGAACTCTTAAAACTTTGTCGAATTTTCTGTTTGGTATAATTTAAAACCCTGTAGTAACTACAGAGTCAAGAGGAGAGAGGGAAAATACTTATGCAAATTGGTGAATTATCGAAACAGTCGGGTTGTTCAAATGAATTAATCCGCTTTTATGAAAAAAATGGGCTGCTTGAAGCTCCAAGACGTACTTCTTCAAATTACCGGGTTTATGGCCCCGATTCTCTGAAAGCATTGCATTTCATTCAAAGATGTCGAGCGATGGATCTTTCGTTGGAAGAAATTAAAAATCTTATGAAATTAAAAAGCGAAGAACCGCAGGATGCGATTAAGGCCCACGAAATTATTTCTTCCCATCTGTCTGAAATCGAAAAAAAACTAAAACAGCTTGAAGAACTAAAAAAAGAATTGCAGACCCTTTCAGCTAAGTGCAAACATCATCATGGTTGTACCGATAATGGCCCTTGTGAATTGATAGATGCATTGCATTCCTGAGAAAAGTGGCTTCAATGAGACAAAATTTGATTACACCTTACTAAAATGAGTTATAACTCTTAGTAAAAGTTCGTATCACAAATGTAACTTATTGTTTATTAATAACAATATTCTCAGCTTACCCACTCTAACTAATTGTAATTTAAGGGATTCCGTAAACTGGGTCTTAATTTTATACCATATAAACGTTAAACTGAACGGATGATTAGTAAGTATTAAAAATAATATTTATTTAACAATAGTTTATAAATATTCACTATAAGATTAATTCTTAAAGCTAATAATCTATTCAGGAAGTGAATATGACGAATTCAAGTCATACAAAAAAGACGAACACAGGGTGGGGAGGAAAACGTACCGGAGCAGGCCGTAAGCCTGGTCCGAACGTTGGAAAATCTAAAGTAACCACGGTTGTTCTGACAGATACTCTTATAAGACAATTACATGACTTGGGAGGGTCACGGTGGATAAGAGAGCAAATAGAAAATGGGTATAGTCGGCTAAAAAAAGATGAGAGCCTGCTAGGGACTTTGCCGGAGGTAAAAACATCGGAGGTTTGCGCTTTCAAAGCCGCTTACAACGACGGAATACTTTTTGAAGTAACAGAAAATTATCCTTTCTGTCCACAACTGGAGGCAGGGGATTTATTAATAGTTTCTTCAAAGGAATTTCCGGTATCAGGACAGATAGTTGTGGCCGCAAATGGAGATAAATGCTCCTTGGCTAAACTCATCAAACAAGAGGGTAAGAGTTATTTGGTGTTTCGGATATCAGATGATGAAGTCTTACAAAAAGAACTGACCGAGAATCAAGAGATTCTAGGAACAGTTCTCTACCAAATAAAAAAACAAAAAGACCCAAATAAAGTTATTTAATCTTCTTTTCACAATAGTCTGTGTAGAATCCCGACCAAAGGAGGTCGCTTCAAATGTCATTTGAACAACAGGAGCTCATCCGGCCGGTTTGCGAGGTCGGGATTCAAAAAATTCATACTAATAAAAAGTTACAGGACCAAGTCTCTGTAGAGACCCCGGTTGCTCTTGTCTACAACGGCATTTCACATGTCGTCATGATGTGCTCTCCGAAACAGTTAAAGGAATTTGCCGTCGGTTTTTCAATCTCTGAAGGCATTGTTCCTGATCCAACCCATATTTACGATGTCTCTGTCAAAAAAGGATGTAGAGACGGCTTAGTGGTAGATTTGGAAATTTCTCCCCGATCCTTTTGGGCTCTCAAAGATCAGAGACGAAACATGGCCGGGCGAACCGGATGCGGAATTTGCGGTACGGAAAACCTGGAAAAAGTCTATAAATCCGTCAAACCGTTGCCGGTCTCCTATGCCTTTGATTTGGCTTTTTATCACAAAGGAATGGAAAAGCTAAATGAAATACAGGAAATAGGTCAGGTTACCGGAAGCATGCACTCAGTGGTTGCTCTCAATGATAAGGGAGAGTTTCTTGGTGGGGCAGAAGATGTCAGCCGTCACATCGCGATGGATAAGGTTATCGGGATGATGAAATTAAACGGCTGGACGAATGTCACGTTATTTATCAGCTCCAGAGCCTCTTTTGAAATGGTTCAAAAAGCCGCAATGGCCGGCGTTGAAATTCTTTTTGCCGTCTCAGCACCAACTTTAAATGCTATAGAGGTTGCCGAAAGAGCAAATATCACTTTAGCTGCTTTTTGCAGACAAAAAAGCGCTAACTTGTATACCCATCCGGAAAGGCTGGTCGGTTCCATTCCCGAAATTTGAAAATAAAAAACGAGAACTTTGGAATGGTTCTCGTTTGTATCTTATGGAAAATTAATCTAATTTTCTTTTATACCTCTGTCTTCTGAAGTAGGTGGTTTCTCAGTTGGAACATTGTCTACCGTTTCATTTTCCTTAACTGCCTCAGATATCTTATCTTTTTTAGGACGGTGAACCAGTAACAGGGGCATATCGCAGGAGGCACTTACCCTCATAGCTGTTGACCCGAGCATCAGGGCTTGGAAGGCACCTCTTCCGTGAGTTCCCAACACAAGAATCGTTAATTCATTTTCCGTGGCATATTTAGCAATCTCTGCCGCAGGATCTCCCTTAAGTAGTATGACTTTGGTTTCAATATCTTTGTCCCGGAGTTTTTCGTAAATAGGTTCCATCGGAACTTTTTGAGCGTCTTCAAAATCTTCCTTGGTCATTGAAGGGGCGCCGAAAGAAGAAATTTGAGGGATTATTAATCCGCTGTATGGAGTAATAACATTTATTAAGTAAATAACCGGATCTGTTCCAAACAGGTGAATGTTATCCTCCACATACTGAACTGCTGCGTCTCCATAAGAAGAACCGTCCAGGCAAATGCCGATCTTATGCCTTCCGGAACCAAGAGAAGTGCCTTCACGGATGACCAGCATGGGGCATCTGGTTTGAGCCAGAACGGACGCAGTCTTAGAACCGAACAAGACGCCTTTAACCGGGGTACGCCCATGCGAACCCATAATAATCAGGGAAGCTTTGATTTCTTTAGCTGTGTTGACAATATTTTCGGTTGCCCGGCCAAAAGCTATTTTTGTTTTGACTTTAAAGCCGGCCTGTTCCAGTTTCTTCTTTGCCGGTTTTAAGATGGTTTTTACCTCTGAGTTATAAACATCTTCAATAAAACCGTCTTTAAGTTTATGTTCGACAGGAGCCGGAAGTTTTTTCTGAACATTGAGCAGAACCACAGTATTGGTATGGATTTTAAGTTGTTCTGCATTCATCAGAAACTCAACGGCTCTTTTACTATATTGGCTACCGTCTATAGGCAGAAGTATTCTCATATGAACCCTTTTAAGATTTTGGCTACAGCCATTGTATATCCCACTTATGACAACATTATGAAAGCCAATAAGACACACGGGACATGGATTCTCCGGAATTTTGAGTTTAAGATTTTCAGATAATCTGTAAAAAAATCTATTGATAAAGAAATTCTTTGATTACGACCGGGAGATTTAAATGAACGTCAAAAATTTTCTTAAAGTGTTAACTTTCACTTTTGTTGCATCTTTAACTGTTTCTTTTACTTCCGGAGATGTTCTAGCGGCCGATCGCTATTATGACAAACAAGGACGATATCAAGGCCGGATGGACGATAACGGACGAATCTATGACAAGCAAGGCCGATATCAAGGAAGAGTGGATCAAAATACCGGCGGGGCTTATGACAAACAAGGTCGTTACCAGGGAAGAGTCGATTCAAATACCGGTCGGGCTTATGATAAACAGGGAAGATATCAAGGCAGGATGGATTCAAACGGACGCACCTACGATAACTCCGGAAGGTACAAGGGAAGGATCGAAAAGAACACCGGGAGAGCCTATGATAGTCAAGGAAGATACCGCGGCAGAATTAAGCAGAACTAATAAAGACTGTGCAATTTTCTAAACTTAACCAAAAGTTGGAAATCAAAAGACTTGGAGATAGTCACATAAGCACGAAAATGAAAATTAATTTTCACCTTTTGCGTGCTTAATGCCTTCGTTTGAAGCATAAACATCTGAATTATGCATTTTTTAGCCGCTCTGCTATGGAAAATGTTGGCATAGTTTATGCAAGTTAAGAGATGACTGATAACAAGCTTCCATTTAGGAGAATAAAAATGAGCTCACTATCTCTTTTGAAAAGACGTTCTTTCCTCAGCGCAGTGATTGCCGGTGTAGCAGCCTCTTCCTTCTCGGGAAAATTATTGGCCCAGGAAAAAACAGCAGATTCTTTTGTCACTCCGACAGCCGACAGTCCCATCCGTGTCAATTTTAATGAGAACGCATTAGGAATGAGCCCCGGCGCTCAGGCTGCCGCCCGAGATGCCGTTGCAAAAGGCAACCGGTATGCCAAGAAAGAGATTGGTTTGCTCCATGAAAAGTTGTGTGACATGTATAACGTTCCTTCAAACTACGTTTTACTGACAGACGGTTCTTCTGAAGGTATACGTTCTCTTTTAGGAGCTTATTCAAGATTACCCAAAGTGCAGCTCGTTATTCCTGAATTAACTTATGGAGACGGAGAGTTCTTTGCAAATCTTTATGGTATTCCGGTTGTTAAAGTACCAATGTTGGCAGATTGGACAGTTGATGTAGCAGGTTTAAAGAAAGCAGCTGACAGTTTTGATGGTTACTCTTTGATTTATTTTGTTAATCCGAACAACCCGACTTCAACTATTACACCAGCATCTGAGATTGAACCTTGGGTAAAAAGTCACCCGAATAATGTGCTCTTTATCGCTGACGAAGCCTATTCAGATTACGTAACTGATCCTCGGTTTAAGTCCATGGAAGGTCTGATTCATCAAGGATTGGATAATGTTGTCCTGCTTAAGACTTTCTCAAAGTTATTTGCTATGGCAGGAATGCGGGTAGGGTACGCCGTCGGAGCTCCTGAGATTATTAGAAACATGAAAGCCCATGTTGCAGGAGAAAAACTGAATTACCCGGGTGTAATGGCTGCCTTAGTTTCTTTAGATGATGAACCGTTTATTGAATACTCCAAAGCAACAAACGCAAAGAGCCGCCAAATCTTTTCCGATTGTCTTGATAAGCTTGGAGTCAAATATCTGCCGTGTAATACAAATTTCATGTTTTTCCAGTTAGAAGAACCGATAGCACAGTTCCAAAAGAAAATGGCAGCAAACAATATTTTGGTTGGTCGTCCATTTCCGCCTGCAATGAACTGGTGCCGTATTTCTTTAGGCACACCGCAGGAAATGACCTATATTGCCGGTGTACTGAATACCATGCGGGATAACAAGACTTTTTAAAAGGTAGAAGATATGAAAGAGCCGCCGGATGAAAACCTGGCGACTCTTTAATTTATTTAACCAACAAAAGCTTAAAAGTGTTGAGCCTCACGAGACTGAAACTCAGAGTAGTCTTAGAAAGCAAATATTTTTATTCTTCTAAAGTTATTCTGCTTTGGACAAAGCATTTTTGACGGCTTCCTTGATTCCTCTGGACGATTCGGTCGCTCCTCCGATATCGTTCACGTCCCAGGTATTTTTCTTAATCATTTCCGGTGGTAGCTCCATGGCAGGACCGGCCATGATTGCTTCTGTGTCAGCGTGACGTAAAATTTTTACGGAACTAATTTTTCCTTCGGTGACAACCACTTGTACTTTGGTTTTTCCACCTTTGCCTTGTCCTGAACCAACGTAGGTGCCGTCTTTATAGGCAAAAACCGGTAAGCTTAGGGAAGAGAGCGCGAGGAGAAGTAATAATTTTTTCATAATGATGCCTTACAATCAACGGTATGTCCTATAAAGATATCACTAATTTAAAGATAACACTAAATATTAGCCTTGAAAGGCTAAATAAGAACAATTATCATTCAGACATAATTAAATAACCTCAACAATCCGTAAAAAAGGAAAACGTGATGACAAAATTATCCCGTCGTACACTTTTGGCTGCAGCAGCTGTAGCTCCGGCTGCATCGATTGTGCATGCTCAAGAAAACATGAACATGTCAGAATTAAAAGAAAATTATCCTGCAGCCGTAAACAGTGCCGCCAAATACGAACAAATGCCACAACCATTACCTGAACTGCCTTTGACTGAGACTTTCAGCTTGGGCAAATCACCGATTAATGAAGGCGCATGCATTACAGCAACCCGGTGGGGAATTGTCCGTCCTCAAGTCAGAGGCGGAAAAATGGTTGCTTTAATGCCATTTGAATACGACTATGCACCGACACCGAACATGAACGGCTTATGCATGCTTCCGTATTCTCCAACCCGTATCCGTTTTCCGGCTGTCCGCGAAAGCTATCTTAAAAATGGTCCGTCTTCAAAAGCAAAACGCGGAAATGACCGTTGGGTTAGAGTCTCCTGGGAGCAGGCTCTTGATTTAGTAGCCAAGGAAATGAAGCGTATTTACGCAGATTATGGTCCTAGCGCCATGTTCGGCCGTTCTTATGGCTGGATGTCTACTGGTAAAGTCAATGCAGCAATCAACCTTCAGCAAAGGTTATTAAATCTTTGTGGCGGCTTTATTCCAACTATTAATAGTTATTCAACTGCAGCTATCAGCAGAATTCTCCCATATGTTGTCGGCGTCAGCGATCCGACATCCACCAGCTGGGATAATGTTCTTAAAAACTCCAAGAGAGTGGTTCTGTGGGGTTGTGATCCTCTAGTTACCAATGATATTGACTGGCTGACTACATTGCATAATTCAGCAGGTTACTTCAGAGCATTGAAAGAATCGGGTATTAAAACGATTGCTATCAATCCTATTTGTCCTGATACAGCAAAATACCTTGACAGTGAATGGATAGCTCCGATACCGGGTACTGACTGCGCTTTGATGGCCGCCATGATCCATGAATTGGAAAGAACCGGTAAAGTCGATAAAGTTTTCATTGAAAAATGCACTTCAGGCTATCCGCAGTTGCTTGAATATATTACCGGCAAGACAGACGGTATTGAAAAAACGCCGGAGTGGGCAGCTAAGATTACAGGTATTCCGTCAGCTAAGATTAGAGAACTCACTCATGAATTGCAGGAAAACCGCACCATGATCATGATGGGTTGGGGGATCCAAAGAATTCAATACGGTGAACAATCTCACTGGATGGGATTCGCACTTGCTTCAGCTCTTGGCCAGATCGGTTTACCGGGTGGAGGAATCGGTACTAACTACCATTATTCAAGTGGTGGTTCACCTGCTGCATACGGTCCGTTCCTTGGTGGCATTACATCAGCTGTCAAACCGGTATTACCTTATAAGAAAGAATGGAAAGGAAGTAAAGTTATCCCGGTTGCCCGCTTCGTTGATTGTTTCATGCATCCCGGCAAAACCATTGACTTCAACGGAACAAAAGTTACCTATCCCGAAGTCAAGATGGTTATGTGGGCAGGTGGAAATCCATTTGCACATCAACCTCAGACAAACCTCTTAGCCGAAGCCTGGAAGCTCCCGGATACTGTGGTTGTCACGGACAATGTTTGGACAGCAACAGCTCGTCATGCAGATATTGTTTTGCCGGCATGCACTCAGTTTGAACACAATGACATTACTAACATCGGGACCTATTCCAATGATGGTTTGGTCGCAATGCAACAGGCAATTGAACCTCAGTGGGAATCCAAACCCGACTACTGGATTTTCTCAGAACTTGCAAAACGTATGGGTTGCGAAAAAGAATTCACTGAAGGTCTCGATGAAATGGGTTGGATTAAACGCCTCTATGGCGAATCTAAGGCATTGGGAGCCAAGATGGGTGTAAATCTTCCCGAATTTGAAGAATTCTGGAAGAAAGGTTATTACCTCTATGATGTCAAACCTGAATCCCGTGATTTTGTTGCGTTTGCAGACTTCAGAAAAGATCCAGAAACATACGACTTAGCTACAGAAAGTGGAAAAATTCAGTTGTTCAGTCCTAAGATTGCAGGCTATAAATACAAAGATTGTTTAGGTTATCCGAGCTATTTGGAACCGACTGAGTTCCTTAATACACCAAACAAATCTTATCCTCTGGCATATATGGCGGTTAAGAGTCGTTACAGAATGCATAGCCAGCTTGAAGGTACCGTAACAAGTACTTTCGCAGATATCGAAGGCAGAGAACCGGTCTGGATTCATCCTGATAATGCTAAAGCCCGTGGCATTAAAGATGGTGATATCGTGATGGTCAAGAATAGCCGCGGAGCACTTTTAGCCGGTGCTTATATAACCGATCGTGTCCGCAAGGATGTTATCGTCGTTCACCATGGCGCCTGGTATGCTCCCAAGAAGATGAAGAATGGTATGAATCTCGATATACATGGAAATTCCAATACATTATCAATGGATATCCCGACTTCAAATCTCGCATGCGGAAATATTGCTTCATCCGGATTGGTTGAAGTTGAAAAATATAAAGGTGAATTGCCGGATGTTTATGTTTGGGTAGAACCGGAATTCGTTAAGTAATTTCGTCTTTTTCTAATCAACGATAGGGCCGCTTTCAAAAAAGAAGGTGGCCTCTGTTTTTCTCAAAGGTTAGTTACAGTTAATCGTCCATTTTTGCTAAGTATTTTCTCGTACTCATCAGGAAAGTCTCTTCCTATTGCAGCTCTTTATCTATATAGTACTCAGAATTTTATTTTCTCAAGAATGGCTTCTTAAATGGTTGATATCACGGCCTTAAATAAACTGATTCCGATTTTTGACTTTGTCGGTATTGTTGCGTTTGCGTTATCCGGAGTTTTCGAAGGAATGAAACGCAAGATCGACCCCGTCGGAGTTTTCATTGTTGCGTTTTCAACAGCTTTCGGCGGTGGAATGCTCCGTGACATTATCATCGATAAACGCCCCTTTTACTGGATTGATCACGAAGCTTATGTCGTAGCGACTTTCTTTATCTGCTTTGCTGCCCCATGGATCTATAACTTTTTTGAAAAAAGAAAACATGCACAGGACTGGTATATCTTCGCTGATGCTATCGGTTTAGGCATTTTCTGCATTTCAGGAACTTCTTTATCTTTGGCTGCCGGTGTGCCATGGCTTTCTTCTGTCATTATTGGTTGCATCACCGGAGTATTTGGCGGTTTGATGAGAGATGTGTTCTTAGACAAGATGCCTGGCGTAGTCGCTGACAGATCTCCATACGCTTCTGTGGGTTTTGTTGGTTGCTGGTTTTATATTCTTTTAATGGAATTCGGTGTCTCAGTTGACTGGTCTCTTTGGATTGGGATGATATTTATCGTTGCTCTCCGTATGAGTTGCGTTGTTTTCGGATGGAAAATCAAATATATGGAACCCAAATCTTATAAAGATTCTCATAGGTAATTTTTCTGAGACGCAGAACCCGGGAGAAACGAATTCTGGTTTTTTTTGTTTACTTTTATTGTCAGATTTCGTTCTTTTGATATTTTGGATAAAGAAAAATTCAATAAATTTAAGTACTTTATATAACATTTGGTTTGCATTGCCTTTACGTATTCTTATTGCGGTTCCTTTTATTCAAAAAAATACAGATTAAAGTTGCTCACCTGAGAATGAAAGCACTCTGGAATATCTAACCAATGTTGCTTGAACTTTGTCTCTGAGCGATATAGTCATAGGTTAGGGATGGAAGGCTGCAAGAGACCTCCATGTCAGAGAGTTGAAGGTTCCGATGGAAAAAGCCTATATTTTTCGTGAAGAACTTATCTCAAAAAGCGGAATAACTTTTGAGAATAGTTGTAGATCATTTATCTAATTACTTTAAAAGCCCGGCGGATTCCGTCGGGCTTGATATTACTGGAAATGATCGGAACTAGATAGTGACGTTATAAAGTTCTTTAAAGACTTTTCTGATAACAGAATCCAGAAGTTTAGAAAATTCTGCCTTGCGCTGATCTGCATCCATTGTTTGGCTGCGGATGTCTTTGAAATCAAAATCTTCTTCTTTGACCAATCGTTCAACCAGTGTTTTCCAGAAAGCAGGGGATTCACTTTGTTCCCATTTACCTCTTCCTCGGCCAAAATGAGCAACAGCTAAATAAAGTAAAACAGTTTCGACTACAAATCCTTCAATAGCAGAGGGACTCCAAGTGATGAGGTTTTCTTTGGCCCCTTTTTTGACATTGTAGGCAGCCGCAGCGCCGGCTCCGCCTAATGCTCCTGCAATAGCACCGCCAATTGTGCCGGCACCCAGTGTTAATCCTCCGGATGCAATATCAACAGCCAAACCGGTAACAGCACTTCCTGCTATAGCTCCAATAAAAGTGGCTGCCTTCGGATCGATTTTTTCTTCTGTACTCCAGTCGGTTCTCATTCTCCTAAGAATTTCACCTTTAACGCTTTTTCCTTCGAGGCCGTTAATTGAGATAAGTTTCTGAGTGAGCGTACAAAGCCAATCAGCAGCACGGGTTGATAAAGCGACTTGAGCGTCCTGAACTGCGCCATGAAGGTCTTTTTTGATAAATCCAAGAGTTCTGCCGATGGCTTTCAATCTGTCGACTAAAGACTGGCTGGCAAGAACTTCTTTGTCATTTAACAGTTTTACCAGATAGGAAGACATCGCATCTATAGAGCTGGAATAAAGAGCTTGTTTTTGACGAACCCAAGTTGATTTAAGGGATGAAAAAACTGCTTCTTGTGATTTATCAATCGCTTTGCCAATTTCATCCCATAACTGATATTCCTGAGCCCAGCATCTTGCGAAGGCATCTAAAGGAAGAACCGCAACAATAAACTTAAAATTGCTGAGATAGTCTTTCCAGGCTTGAACTTCTTTGTTTTCTTGCTCCGGGGGACGAATCTCTCCCATTTGATTTAATAAAACAATAACCGGTTTGTCGATCCAGGAAAGAATCTCCATCTCGGCTTTCACGTATTGAACGGACTCAGGAGGTTCACTGGCATTGACAAGATAGAGAATAACATTGGACTGGTCCTTAATGTGCTTAAGAGCCTGCTGGTTTAGCCATAATGTCTTGTGAGTGAGACGGTCCCAGATTTCACTGGTAAACCAGCCGATTGGATTTGATCGTCCTTGCAGTCTCTTTGCTAATCGGACACTGTCACCAAACCCCGGCGTATCCCAAAGAATGAGTTCACAATCATCCGGAGAACGTAACAGAACATAATCTTCCGGTTCCGTGGTAACGTGGGAACGGTCCTCAACTTCTCCGATGTCTCTGCCTAATAAAGTTCTAGCTAAAGTTGTCTTGCCAACGTTTGTATGGCTGACAAGCGATAAATTAATTTTTTGAGGATCTTGTTTCATGGATTGCTTAATTATGGTTAGCTGTTTTTTCAAATTCGTCAAGAACGTTCTGTGTGTTCAAAGCGGTCAAATTTGCAAATGCAAAGGGAAGACCCGTTGTAATCAGGAAACTCCGCCAGTTCTTTTCTCTTTCCTCAATACGCTTTGGAGTATTGGCAAAACGCTCAATGAAAGAATCCGTGTTTACAATAACCCGGCAGGTAGCTCCGTTTTTATTACAAAGATCTTTAACACTGTTTGCAAAATTAATATGGACTTCCATTTCAGGAGTCGAAGACATTTGGAACACTATCCATAATTCTTCCGCTCGTCCTCCCTCAATTACCGGAAGAGGACTGTCTTCATGGGCAGTTTCTTCATAAATAAATTTACTGCCGGACTGATTAATTCTAAGAGCTAAATCTTCCAATGCGTTTTTTTCTTCAGCATTGAGGCTCTTACCGAACGGTAATACTCTAATTGTCATTGATTGTCCATGCCATTGGCGAATAATATTCTGATAATAAGGCGTTTGAAGATTGATAGGGAAATTATTTGTAATAAGGCTCAGTCTTATCTGGTTGTAGGTGAATAAAATCAGCCGGGGAATAATCACAATAAGAATAGTCGCTGTGATTAAACGGACCATCCAGTAAGTGGCAGGAACTCCGGTCGGATTAATATCAAACCGCATATTCTTAACCATATCCACATTGAGTGTTTGGAATAGACCGTCATTAACAGGTGCCAGACTATAGACAAATTGAAGGAAAGCCAAAACGGTATCAGGACTTTCGGCCAACCAGGTGCTTTCCCAACCGGCTGTGTAGGCGGTTCCCCAGCCACGGATAGCGATTGAAAAAATTAAGCCTAAACCAAAAAATAATGCGGATAAATGCAAAATAGAAGCAACAGCTCGGCCCAGATAATTAGATTCAGCTGGGACCCATAGCTTGTAAAAAGCGGTCAAGTTCGGACTCTTTTTACTTGCATAAGTCTGAACTTTCAGAAGAAGAGCGCCAACTAGTTCACGAATGGGTTGTTTAGGTGAACTTTTTCCTTTGCGGAGAAGCTTAAAAATATAACTGATGAAAAGCCATAGATAAATTATAAGGTTCCACAAAAATAGACCGAGAAGGGGTGGGGCTAACAAGTTGATTTTGTTTCCGCTTGTGGATAATTCATCTGTCAGTATGCCTAGAACAAAGGCGATTATCACAAAGATAATGCCAACTGACCAAATTCTTAAATTTACAGGAGACGGATGTAAAAGTGCAGGGATTCTTTTCTTAATCTTGTCAATAATGAAAGTGTGTCGGGCAAGAAGAAACTCTTTTGGAGTGGCTGCTTCTCCAACTTGTTTTGCGGCAGCCTGAGTACACTCTGAAGTATCCTCTGCTGAGATAGCTTTTTTTTCAAGTGCGCTTATTTCAAGGACACGAGTCCAGGTTAGTTCCTTTACGTCATTAAGAGTGAAGTTTTTACTCTTAGAATCCGTCTGTTGTGTAAGTTTTGTTTGATCTTTTTTAAGAAACATTCTTGAAAATCCCAAGTATTGTTGAATTATCACGCATTACAGGCATAAATTCACCGGAATCGCACAATTTAAGAAATTAGAAACAGTTTTTGGATGCTCCAATTAACTATCTGATTTCTTTGTTTCCTATATGTCGGAAAGAATTTTAGAGATTAAAGCGGTCTGATTTTCTTCTAAAAATTCATCCTAAATTTCAGCGATGATACTGATACAGATTTCAAGGTTATGATGTAGGAGACACGACTTCCATAAACCTCGAACGTAAATGCTAGGTAGTTCATATACTTAAAGCGGGCCGACAGAAATAAAAGACTTCTTAAATAAGCCTATATTTAAGGTATCTACTTTTTTGGGAGGTATTGAGAAATGGTTAAAGTTCCTGAATTATTTGCAAATTATGTAAGTTCATTTGCCGGCTGCATGGGTGGTAATCCAGATGCTCCTATTTGGTTGGTTTGTGATCACGCTCATCAATGCGATCTGCCGATGGACCCTAAAGTAGCATTTGCAAATCCTCAGAACGATATGAATGCTTTAACTCGCGCTCTTCCTTCAACATGCAAATGTTCCGGATCCGTTGCCCGCTTAATCAATAGTATCGTTGGAAACGAAGAAGGGGAAATTAACAAAGTTTTCAAACCTGAAGGACAGGAAAAAGATCAGCCAATCTTTTTAATGGCCGCTTCTCCGGTTTGCATTGGTTTGATTGAACCACAGGCTTGGATTGAAAAGCCTGCTGTTAAAACCGATGACGGCGTCGTCACGATGGCAAAATATACTGGTTTGCCGACTTATAAAGATTTCATTAACTACCTGGTAGCAGAAAGAGGTCCTGTCTTCCAGAAGGCTATCGCTGAAAAAGGTCCGAAGATCATTCTTTGCCAAGGCTTTATGAAGGCCAATGAATACTTCAAGCTTTTTGGCGCCGACAGAACCTCTGTCCAGGCAAACGATTTCTTCCTGGTTGCACCGGTTAAGGATGAAAACGGTAAGGTTGTTTCTTTAGTCTTCGTAACAGAAATGCTTGGTTTCGGTGCTCCTGACCCGACAACAGAACAACAGCTTGAACTTCTGCAGGCCGGTATGGAATTCCGTCACTATGCTTACGATCAGTTTGGCGAAGGCTGGTTGGGCAAATATGCCGGTGAACTCCTGACTTTAGGAAAGAAGTAATTCTTCAGATCTGAACAGACAAAAAAAGGTGGATCATTCACGTGTTCCACCTTTTGTTATATCGTTCTTAAAACTCTTTATTTACGGCCGTTCAGTCTGGTTAAGAGGTGGGCATAAAAATCTGTAGCGATTTTTAGGACGTTTTCGTCAAAGTCAAACAAGGCCTGATGGTGACCGGCAGCAATCTTGGATCCGAATACAATAAATGTTCCGAGACCGCCATGTTGTTGGACTCTCTTGAGCATGATCGTGCAGTCTTCACTACCGAGTTTTAAGTCCAAAGGCATTACATTTTCAGGGCCGACAACTTCTATAGCGGCAGCATCTACAAGCGCAATAGCTTCCGGATCAGGTTTAAATTCAGTTGCTTCACCGGCTTTTTCAATCTTAACCTGACAGCCGTACATTGCTGCTGCAGCTTCAAGTCTTTCGTAAGCCTGTTCTCTCAAAAACGTGTTAACTTTTTCTGTTTCACCACGCACTTCTAATTGAAGGAACCCGTTAGGAGCAAGAACATTTCTACCTTCTCCTGCAATTAATTTACCGACGTTTAAAGCTGATACTGGTCCGACCGGACGTGGAATAGTATGAATGGCAATAGCCGCTGTGGCGGCTGCTAAAAGAGCGTTCTTCCCTTGCTCAGGATTGGCTCCTGCATGACAAGCTTTTCCAATAAAAGTTGCATCCAATTTTGTTGTTGCAAGGAACAGGCCGGGATTGGAGGAAATGATGCCTGTTTCAAGACCAAGGCCTAAGTGGTTACCAAAGAAGAAATCAACGTCATCTAAAATGCCGCTCTCAGTCATCGGACGGGCTCCTCTGACACCTTCTTCAGCAGGCTGGAACAAAACTTTAATAGTTCCGATAAGTTTATCTTTATTGTCTTGTAGCCAGCTGCACAGTGCTACACCCATGGTTAAGTGGCCGTCATGGCCGCAGGAGTGCATGCATCCCGGATGCTGGCTAACAAAACCTTCACGGACGGGTTTATGGTCTTCAGATGAGGATTCTGTGACTTCCACGCAGTCAATATCAAAACGGATAGCAACGACCGGTCCGGGACGGCCTGTCTCAACGATAACAGCGCAACCCGTATAGCCATTCATTTCATCAAGAATAGTCTCACTAACGCCTTGGGCTCTGGCACGTTCTAAGGATGCCTGAACAGCTTTTTCATTTCTTCCGGCGATAAAATCCTTATTGATAACTTTCTCCCCGAGCAGAGGATTAAAACCCATCTGACGAAGCCTGCCGACAATTTCAGCAGTCGTCATGAACTCGCACCAGCCAGGTTCCGGATTGCGGTGGATCTTACGTCTGAGTTCAATCATATCATCTAAAGAATACATAGTGTTCTCCTAATTGAGTTTCTAACTAGCAAGGAATTCAAGCCGTTTTTTTGTAATCGAAATGAATAGTGCAACGGCTTCCGGCAAGACCCTATCATTAAAATCAAAAAATGGACTGTGAAGGGCATGGGGATGTTCTTCATCCTGAGTCCCAATCATAAAGAAACAGCCTGGCATGATCTGTTGATAAGCGCCGAAATCTTCACTGATCATATAGGGTTTTTGTAATTTGACAATAGAGTCTTTTCCTAAAAGTTCACAGGAAACATCCTCTACAAATTCAGTGCATTGTTCATCGTTTACAACGGCCCCCGTCAACCGTTGATAATCGGTTTCTCCCTCAATATCAAAGGCCTCTGCTATTTTTTTGACACGCCTGGACATCTCATGTTCAATCTTGAGTCTGACAGACTCTTTGAAAGTTCTAACGGTACCAAGCATCTTAACTTCAGCCGGAACAATGTTATAGGTGTTGTCTCCGCCCGCATTAAATCCGCATACAGAAATCACAGCGCAGTCATTAGCATCGATCGTTCTGGAAACGAGTGTCTGAAGTCCGAAGTATATTTCATTGGCTGCCGGCAAAGGATCAATCCCGAGATGTGGGTTTGCTCCGTGTGTTCCTTTTCCTTGAAGGACAATAGAGAATCTGTCACAGGAAGCCATCATAGGACCGGCTAAAATACCGATTTTTCCAAGAGGAAGAGTAGGGTCGTTATGGGCTCCATAAATCTCTTTTACATTGTATTTACCAAAAACACCTGTATCGATAATGGACTGGGCACCATTGACAGATTCTTCGGCTGCCTGGAATACACAGAGAATTCTTCCTGGAAAATCTCGGTTTTTCGCAAAATAGGCGCCTACACCGATTAACCAGCTCTGGTGGCCGTCATGACCGCAGGAATGCGCAAAAGAATTGGTGCTTTTCCATTCCACAGAGGATATCTCACGGATAGGTAAAGCATCGATATCTGCACGAAGTGCAATCGTTGGTCCGGGGCGCGTACCTTCAATCAAAAGCAAACCGCTTCCTTTGGCTGTTTCTGTATCGAAGCCTTCAATGTTTTCGGATTTTAAAAAGTCTTTGATCCGCTTGAGCGTATTAGTGGTTTCAAATCCGATTTCGGGTTCTTTGTGAATACTTTGGCGGAACTGTCTGAGTTTGCTGAAGAAGCCTTCTGTATGGAATAAACCACTGGTTAACATAGTATAGTTACCTGGAATTTAACGAAAAAGTTTTGTATGGTTATTAATTTGGTTGCACAATTTTAGCAAACCTGGCTGATCTCAATAAGTTTTTTCTTCTTTTGAATTGATTCTCGAATAATTATCTAATTCCTTGATTTTTAAGTAAACGCTTGAAACTAGGAAAAACCATTTGACATATATGAAACATCGGAAAGTTCTTTTTCAAAGGCTTCTTATTCTGAATATTGGATTCCATTCAATTAGTTGTTGAATTAATGTTTAAGGAAAGGAGTTCGGATAGTTTTCAAAAGGAACTCAAAAGATTAGCAATAATTGCAGACGATTAAATGAGCTTTAATATTTTGAAAATTTTAAAAGAATAATTATTTGTCCTTGACAAGAAAAACGTCTGTTATGAAAAGAGGAAGAAAATGCTCCGAAAAATCTGATAAGCAGTTGTTTTAAAGAAACCAAAATCAAGAGTTGGCTGGCTCTAAACTTGGGTTGGGTCTTCTATCTGAGCCATCGTCTAAACCTCCATAGTTAAACTATCTATAGTGAACGACAAAATTTAATGCTGATACGGTAACAGAAAGAGCGCTTCGAAACATTTAAAGGAACATAATTCCCTAAGGGTG
>CANTYJ010000058.1 GCA_947854175.1 uncultured Turicimonas sp.
TGAAGACATCTATGGAGACTTGCAGTAATGAATATTTTAGATAAAGTGGCTATGGAAAAGATTGAATTCGCACCTGAATCAATTCGAGCAAAACTTTTGGAAATCGACTCGCTGGTTGAAGAGTCAAAAAAAGAGACGGGAATAAAAAAGATTGGAATCAATAAGGTTTTACTGGAACAATTGATTGAGCTCAACAATGATCCATTGTTCATCCAGTTCAAAGAAGAACGTTTAACTGAAAAAGCAGAAAAATTAGAGGATACATTCAAAGAAAGGAAATCAACTTCACAGTTTTACTCTGTCCGAGAAAAAGGAATCAGTCGTCAAAAGCTCAACGATCAAGCAATAGACCTCATTGCTGAGTTTGACAAAAACCCACTGAGGAAGCCAACAGATGAAGAAAAAACACTTTTGGCCAAATTCTCCGGCTTCGGTGGTGGACTGATTGATAAAACCACTGGACAGAAAGGAAGCGCCTACCAGTATTACACGCCTAAACCCATTGCAGAGGGAGTATGGGACTGTCTGAAGGGGCTAGGATTTAACGGTGGCAAGGTCTTAGACCCCAGTTCTGGAACTGGTATTTTCGGCGCAACCGCTCCTTTAAGATCCGTGGTAGATGCTGTAGAACTAAGCAACTTGTCAGGACGCATTAATCAATTAGTCAATGACGGACCTGGATATAAAGCTACTATTTCTAATTTTGAAAAGGTTGCTGCTCGCACTGAAGATAATGTTTATGACGCAGTAGTGACAAACGTTCCCTTTGGGGATGTATGAGCCCGAGGCGCTAATCGATTTGATGACAATCGCTATCAGGATGACCCGCTTGAAAATTATTTCATCCTTCGTTCTCTGGAAAAACTGCGTCCGAACGGTTTAGCGGCGTTTATTGTTCCTATGCGATGTGTATCAGGCAAAGGCGGAAAGCCGGAAGAACTGAGAGTCAAAGCCTCTTACTTGGCGGAATTTGTCGGCGCTTACCGGTTACCAAGCGGAACTTTCAGTACAGCGAGCACCGATGTTGCAACTGACGTAATCTTTTTCCGTAATTTCAGCAGAGATACGGCAGAAAAAATTGCAGAGCTGAGAGAGCAAAATGCTGGAGTTCTTGCTGAGGCTAAGGTTCAGTGGGATATGTTTATTGAGGGCAAGTATTTTGAAAGCTCAGAAGGTAAACCGTATGTTTTAGGTGAGTTTGTCGCAAAAGACCCCACAAAATTCAGAGATGTCGATAAGGTTATCCCCAATGCAGGATTAAGCGAACTGAGAGAGATTTTACAAAAACGTCACTTGCCGAAATCCCGTATCAATTGGGAGTTGTTAGAAACAACTGAAACTGATCCGATTGTCTATAACGAGGGCGATATTATTTATCAGGCGGGCTGTACGCTTGAAATGAGAGGCGGCGTATAGGTACAGATTCCTAAACGTGAAATAGACCGCGAAATGACCGTTCTGGGTGAGAATCTAACCGAGCCGTACAAAGCCTTTGAAAACAATGTCAGTTACCAGAATGCTCTCAAATATGACAGTTATTTGAACGAAACAGGCAACTGGAAGTTAACACCTGACTGGTTAAGAGACGCAATCGGAACTTTGAAGCGTCTTCCTGAAAACGAGCATGAGAAATATTGGGACAACGGTATTATTGCCCTGTCAGTAGAGCAGGTTTTAGAGGAGCACTCTGGAGAGGTCGGCTTCGATTACAAAGGAATGTATTCAGAACTATCCAATGCTCTGGCAAGAGCCAAAATCACCAAAAAAGACGGCAATATTGGCAGCAATATCGTCGATGCGATGAAAATTGCAATTCTGCAGTATTTCAAGAAGCAGTTCAGCGATTTCTGGCTTGGAAAAGTGGAAGAAGAAGTCAGTAAGACAGAAGAGGTTTTAGAAAGTATTGACACGCCTGAGGCAAGACTTAACCGCTTAGCTTATACAACTAAATCTCTATGGCTCGATATTGACTCAGTTAAAGCAATCAAGGGCGAAGATTTTGATCCGATTTCGGATTCAGGCTGGTGTATTTCTCCGGACGGAAAGAGAGTCATTTCTGCCAATGACTACTATGTCGGTAACTATGCAGAATTTCTCGAAAAAATCAACAATCAAATCCAAGAGGCAAGCGATGAGACAATAAAGAGCAATCTTCTAAGACAGAAAATTGACGCTGAATCAAGAGCAGAAAAAATTAACGTTTCTCGTTTTACTTTCGATTTAAGAGTACTTGATTCCATTGTAACTCCGGAAGAAAAGGTTTCGTTCTTAAAGTCCTTTGTTTCTCCGTATGCGCAGATTTCTCAGGATGATTTAGGCCGGCCCTATGCAGATATTGTTATTAAAGAATCCGTAAGAACGACTTGGCAAGACAAACTGTATAACCGGAGTGGGCGACTATATTAAAAACGGAACAATTTCTCTCGGAGGAATGAAACTCGGTGACAACAAATGGAATGATGAAAAACTCGAATGAAAAATGCAATATGCCTGCCTTAGTTGAAAGCTTTCAACTAAGGCTTAAAAAGGGTTCCGTTCCTAACTCCCCG
>CANTYJ010000059.1 GCA_947854175.1 uncultured Turicimonas sp.
TTGATTCATATTATACAGAAGAAGCAATTATTTAGCATTTATTTTTGTCGTTTACTATAGGATCCAGTTTTTCTTAAGATGATTTGAGTTCCATCCGGATCTTTTAATAACAAAACACGTTGAGCTTCCCCATTAGGATTTTTGATTTCGATTAATTCATTTGGCAAGCCGTTTTCTTCGAGGCGACAACCGAGAACCAAAATATTGACGGATGTTGTAACCCCGAAATTCAGCACTACTGAGCTACTTTTTTGAATTTTTTCGTTTATATCTGCTAGCGGTTTAATGTGCAACTTAAGATTTGCAATGGTTACCGCTATAAACTCTCCGTAGTTGGTTATTTCGGCCCCCAACTTTCGATAAAAAGATACCATGTCTCCGACCTTGTCGGTGTACAGCACAGTTCCTTCAAACGATTCAAATGAAAATTGTTCTTTGATGGTTGTAATAAGCTTTGAATTTAGTACAGCTTTATTACCGGCAAGAACAATATCGCCTTGTTTGATGTTTGGTCTGGCTTTCAAATATTCTTCATTAAGAATAATTTCTTCACCCACCACCTTACCAACCGGAATTCTATAAAGAGGTTTCGAGCGCTTATTGACCGGATCCCAGACATTTTTGTATTCATAGACATAACGGCTTGTCCGGACTTTTTGAATTACAAATTTAACTTGAGAAATATCTTCCATCTTTTATAAATCCTACAAATCAGAAAAAAGCTTTGTCTGCAAATTTATTCCTGAATTGGACACTATATGACCACCACTACTTAAGAAGGAATATTAAACTGATTATGTCAGTTAAAGGTTTTAACCAAAATTTAAATAAAGGAGATTTGAAATGGGATGCGGATGCAATTGCGGTTGTTCAACAGATAACAAACCTCAGGATGCTGAAAAGAAACCTGTCGATCCGAAAGTTGAAGAAGCAAAAGAGCTCAAGAAAGAAACTATTGAAGCCGTAGAAGCCGGCACATACGAAGAGGAATAATT
Organism: uncultured Turicimonas sp.; assembly: GCA_947854175.1. Classification (GTDB taxonomy): domain Bacteria; phylum Pseudomonadota; class Gammaproteobacteria; order Burkholderiales; family Burkholderiaceae_F; genus Turicimonas. Next base: position 996 of record CANTYJ010000059.1, read on the forward strand.
CCTTTTCTTGTGAACGGTCGGGAGCTAACGCTCCCGTTTTTTATGTCCGGAGATAGAGTCGCTGGTGCGGTTGTGAGTCTGACACATTATTTCGATCAGATATCCAGGTATTGCAGAGTATCCTTAATACTAAATGTTGTTCAGTTTTTGCTCTAGTGTTGAATTTGTCAAAAAAATAAAACAATTTATAGCTTCAACTCTTTAAAGCCAGTGCCTTTCTGATCTTTTGGGCTAATAATCGGAGTTCCGGTTATCGGCCAGGCAATATTGAGAATCGGATCATTCCAAAGTAAAGTTCTTTCATCTGAGGGTTCGTAATAATCGGTGCATTTATAATTAAAAACGGCCTGCTCAGACAAAACGCAAAAGCCGTGGGCAAAACCGGGAGGTATCCACATCTGATCAAATGTTTCTCCGTTCAATGTCGATCCGACCCATTTTCCAAAAGTTTCAGAGTCTTTCCGCAGGTCAACAACTACGTCAAAAATTTTTCCTGAAAGAACCGTAATAAGTTTGCCTTGAGGATGACAATGTTGAAAATGAAGACCTCGAAGCGTGTTTTTTACGGAAACTGAAAGATTGTCTTGAACATATTCTGTAGGTACACCGTGCTTACGGTATCTCTCTTTCTGCCAGGTTTCAAGAAACAGACCACGGGTATCCCTGAAAACTTTGGGCTTTATCAATAAAACATCTGAAATTTTTGTAGGAAATACTTCCATATCTTTCCTTTCTCGCTCTCAATCAAGTTACTCTCTTTTTACATATGGTCCCAATAATTTTGTAGTTTTTCAAAATAAGGTTTCGAGTTGAAGCCAAAACAAGATTAATAAAGACCAGATTAAAAAAGAGATTAAAAGAGGACGATAGATTAATTTCAATATGTCAATTGGGCTACATTTGTAGTAACTCGAGCATACAACAAGACATAAATGGGCTGGCGTCATATATTGAACAAAAAAGCCAAGTGCTAACAACCAACAAATTAATAAAAGATGGTTACCAGGAAGAAAAGACAGGAGCGGCATCACTATTGCTACATAGGCCTGACTTATACCGGTTAAAAAAGCCAACAAAATTGTCACAAATGAAAGAGCCAAAACCGGTTGAAAAAGATTAGAAGAAACCATGTCTGCAAAGACTTCTTTTAATCCGATGGAGTTAATCACAGCGGCAAAGAATAAAATAAATGCGATCTCAATAAGTAAGACTGAAGTTTGTCGAGTCGGAAGAAAATTAATTATCAGCTTCTCCGGCTTCATAAATCCCAAGAAAATTGACACCAATGCGAGCCACAAAAGAAGACCTTGTCCTAAAATAAAGCAAATTAGTCCTATGCAAGCAATAAATAAAATTGCTGTAAAAAAGCTTCGATTGAAAATAAAATCATTTCTTTTTTTCAACCAAGTGTTAGATGCTTGGGCAGGTATTAACCACTTCCAACCAAAGTAAAACGTTAGACAAGACAGAGGAAAAAGAACAGCGCCTACTATTAACAAATTAGTGTGAGTTATAGCGCATGCCAATATTGTTCCTGCAATCATAGGATTACTGTAAACATGAAAATGACGAAAATAATAATTGACGGAAGCAAGTTGAATATTGTCAAAATCCTTTGACGACGTTTTGGGAAACATAGAACAGGCAAACTGTGCTCCTCCTATCGAAGGAATTAATCCAATAAGCCCAGGTATTAAAACGTATGAAAGCCTCGTCAATCTATTTTCTGCTAAGAAGTTTTCAAACTTCTTAAAAACATTTAAGGCTTCTAATTGTTTTTCAATTACGGAAATGAAGTAAAGAATAAAAATAGGTTGCAAAAAATAACTAAAAGTACAAAGTCTATTTACAACCTTACCGAAAACGACACCATTTCCAAAAAAGAACAACAAAATGAGAGCGAGAAGTAAAAAAATTCTTCCGGTCGTAATAAAAACTTTTTTCTCTTTCTTAACTTCTTTACTTGGCAAATCTGCTGACGTTGAGGAAGGCTTCATCTTGTTCATTAAATTCATTAAAAAGCTTCAATCTTTCTTTCGTTTTGATCTCATCAATTTTGTAGATTTGATAAGCGAAAGCATCAGCAATAGCCATCATCGGAGACATTATGTCAAGAAAACCTTGAAATAGAAGAGGTGCAAGAATTGAAACTGAAGCTAGTTCTATCTCTTTGAATGTTCGATAATCAGAAACAATAATAATTTTTACCCCTCGTCGAGCCAATAAACGGATAAGTTTTAAAGTTGTCCTCGGGTAATGAATAACCGCAAAAACAAGTGCAACATCCAATTCTGAGAGATCGGAAATATCAGAAAAGGATGAAAAATTATCTGTCCCCGAAAGGTACTGAACATTTTTATGAACTTTTCCTAATACATAAGCTGAATGAACTGCAACTCCAAAACTAGCCTTATGACCAACGGTAACAACCTTTCTTGCCTCAAATAATAAGCGGGATGCCTTTTGGAAAGCTTCCTTATCTATTTCTTGGGAGAGTATGTTTAAAGCGTTAATTGATTGTGCTATGGTTCCGGATAGGGCGTCTGATTTTTCAGTTGACTCTACGGACAAATACTCGTGACGTCCGCCTATAGAACCTTTAGCAATGCTTTGTAATTCTTTCTGTAAAGCAGGATAACCACTGAAACCTAACGAAGTTGCGAACCGAATAACCGTCGCAGAGCTTACCCCTGCCTGTTTAGCCAACTCAGCCACATTCAAAAAAGCTGCCATGAGATGCTGATGTATTAAAAAATCGGCAATCCTACGATGTTGACGGGACATTTTCTGTGAACGCTCTTTAAGCGTCATCAGGAAATTCGGTATTTTTTCAAGTTCTTCTTTATCAGCCATGCTTGCAATTCAAAATGAAAATTAAATTTCATTTTAATTAAAAAATTAATAAGAAAAACAAAAAAACGATTTGTCACATCCAGGTTTTTCCTAATATTGAAATAAATATTACGTAATTAAAATTTCACTTGTCGATAAATGAAATTTTAATTTCAAGGAGAATTCTATGAAACGAAGACATTTATTTCATTTTGGCATAGCCTCTCTTGCTGCAACTGTATCTTCTTCAGCAACGTACGCTCAAGAACAAACGAACGAGAAAGAATTAAAATTTGATTTCGTGGTAATAGGAGCCGGAGCTGCAGGCATCGCAGCCGCTGTTGAAGCCAGATCTTTAGGTGCTTCGGTTGCCGTTTTGGAAAAAGCTCCACGTCCTGATGGAAATACTTTTTATGCATCCGGCCGTCTCTGTGGTGTCGGCAGCCGGTTTCAAAAAGATACCAGTGACACTTTAGAAAAATTTGTGAATGATGCTTGGCATGAAACACAAGGAATTGGTGACCGAAAAGTCATTGAGGCATTTGCGAAAGAATCAGGTCCAAGTATCGATTGGCTTATCGACATGGGAGTTCCTCTGACTCTCAAAAAAAATCTGCCCTTCCCTAACCTTTCCCGAGCTTTCTTCATGAAAACTGATGGAACTACAGGCGGTTCCATTCTTATGAGAAAATTACTAAAGAAAGCCAAAGATCTCGGAGTCAAGCTTTTTGTAAATACTAAGGCTTTTGAACTCATTACTGATAAGAATCAAAAGGTAATTGGTGTCAAGGCACAAACACCAACCGGTGTAGAAGAATTTATGGCCTCCAGAGGCGTTCTAATTGCTACCGGTGGCTTCTCGGCCAACGAAGAAATGAGAGTTATGTATATGGGACCATGGGCAGCCCGTCTTTGTCTACGTGGATCAACAAGAAACACCGGTGAAAACATTCTCATGACTCGTCCACTTGGCGCAAAATTAGTAAACATGACAGAATTTTATGCTGGCCCTATCGTTCCTGAAACTCATGCTAATCCTGCACGTATCAGCAATTCGGCCTATGGAATGATTGTCGATAAGAATGGCTTACGTATTGTTGATGAAAGCTTGGGACAAGCTATCCGTTCTAAATTACTTCCTCAAGTTACAAAAGACAACAGAACTTTCATTATTTGTGATATCAAGACCAATGACGAAGACAACATTTTGACAAAACTACTTGATAGATTTAAACGACTCAATAGTCCGGTGTATGAAGCCAACACGATTCCGGAATTAGCAAAACTTAGTGGAATTAATGAAAAGAATTTGATTGCATCAGTCAAAGAATTCAATGATGCTATCAAAAAAGGAAAAGCTGCAGAACTTAATCCTCCTCACAATCGAAAGAATCCTCATCCAATTTTAACAGCTCCATTCTTTGCTATTCCCATGAGCGGCGGTATTGCAGCAACTTTCGGTGGCCCCAAAATCAATGAATACGGTCAGGTTGTTGATTTAGACGACACTCCGATTAAAGGACTTTATGCTGCCGGAAATGCGGCCGGAGGACTATGGTACGCGGAAGATATTCCAGGATGTCAAATCACCAGCGGTATCGCTATGGGAAGAATCGCTGCGAGACATGCATTGCAAAAATAAGGAGAACAACATGAAAAACATTTTTCTATCATTAATTTCCTGCGTTTTTTTCCTTTTTTCACTTGAATCGTTTGCACAAGGGGAAACGTTTTTAGCGGATCGACACGCCCAGAAAGGAGTCAATTGTGTAGCCTGCCATGCAGAGACTCCACCGCAACAAGCAGTTCCCACTGAAAAGTGCCAAAGTTGTCACGGTGACTTTGAGGCAATGAAAGAAAAAACAAAAAACTTAAGTCCTAATCCGCATTACACACATATGGGCGACCAGCCTTGCGGTGAGTGTCACAATGCTCACAAACCTTCTGTAAATATGTGCGGACAATGCCATAAAATTAATATGAACGTCAAGTAAGTCAGGGTTAGAAATCGCTTTCCTGAAAAAAGATCCGGCAAAGTTTTTGGCGGATCTTTTTCAGTATTAAGAAATTTTTTGAAGTTCCCCAGGTCAATGGAAAGAAACTGAGAACTTCCGGCTATTCAATAGAGAACTTAACTTTGATTTTCAATGTACCAGCGGATTGTCTCTTCCAACCCTTTTTCAAACGAATGTTTTGGGAACCACCCTGTCTCTTCCTGAAGTTTGGAGGAGTCAATAGCGTATCGAAAATCGTGTCCTGCTCTATCTTCAACAAATCTCAACTGTTCTAGATAGCTTTTATTGTCTTTTCTCGGTTGCAATTTGTCCAAAATTCGACAGATTGCAGTGACAATTTCCAGATTGGTTTTCTCGTTATCGGCTCCGATGTTATATCTCTGCCCTATTCTTCCTTTCTGCAAAATATCCAAAATTGCCTGACTATGGTCTTCAACATGAATCCAGTCCCGAATATTTAAACCATTACCGTATACAGGTAAAGATTTACCGGACAAAGCATGCAACGTCATAAGCGGGATTAATTTTTCAGGATACTGTCTTGGACCGTAGTTATTAGAACAATGTGTGATGATGGCCGGAAGCCGGTATGTTTTGTAATAAGCTCTAACGAGAAAGTCTCCGGAAGCTTTCGATGCAGAGTACGGACTATTGGGAGCGTATGGAGATTCTTCTGTAAACGGTTTATCTTTAGAGCCCAAAGAACCATAGACTTCATCGGTTGAAACATGAAGGAAACGGAAATCCTCCTGAAATTCTTCAGACTGATTCAAAAAATATTCTGTAACCGTTCTCAGGAATTTTTCGAGGCTAACGATGTTGGTTTGAATAAAGTCGGCAGGATCCGAAATGGATCTATCAACGTGAGTTTCTGCTGCAAAATTAACGATGCGCTGCGGAGAATATTCCTTAAGCAATTGACTGACCAATTCTGTGTCGCCAATATCTCCTTTGACGAAAACAAAATTTGAATTATCCCAGGCCACTTCAAGGTTCTCTAAATTACCTGCATAAGTTAATTTATCTAGGACAACAACCGTTTTTGATTTATTGATTAATAAATCAACAAAGCAGGAACCGATGAATCCTGCGCCACCGGTAATTAAGATAACCGGTAGCTCAGGTCGTTTTTTATTTTCTCGAATCTCTGCTTGCACAACCATTTATCTATTCCTTCTCTTTTAAATCCAAACTAGATCTTAATCAGAAAAATTACTTTGAAAGTAAAGCACAGAGTTCCGGATAAAGACTAGAAAACAATAGAAGCTCCTTCAAAATCTTCTTACATTTTCATTAATTACGTACTCTTTTTGAGCTAATTTCCTTTAATTACATGCAAAATACCTATATTTTATATAGGCGTCGTGCGGAGCTTTTTTCTTAGATTCATCAAAGTGTTATTGAAACATCTTATACGAGCATCGTTCCTGATACACGTTTTTTCTACAGCTTCGCTTTCATTTTCTTTTGTTTTTGTCTTTTGCAATAACATAGCGGAAAGTCATTAACCAAGCCGGTGTTGGGACTTGAATAAAGAAAAATGAAATTCAGCGCATCCCGATTAACAACGACAAAGGACTTATGAGCTGGTTAATAGAATATTTTAGAAGTAATCCCGTTATTCCAATCTTTCTTACCTTAGGCTTAGGCTTTTGGCTAGGGAATCTTAAATATAAATCTTTTTCTTTGGGACCTGTCACTGCTACATTGATTGTGGGAGTGATTATCGGACAGATGGATATCACCATCCCGGAACCGGTAAAGTCCTTATTCTTCTTATTATTCCTATTTTCCATCGGCTACAGTGTCGGTCCACACTTTTTTCGTTCATTAAAAGGTGACGGATTAAAGCAAATCCTTTTTGCTGTTATTGAATGCTGTTTGTGTATCTCAGTTACTTTAATCATCTGCAAACTGATCGGATATAACAAAGGAATTACTTTAGGCGTCTTTGCAGGTTCACAGGCTTTTTCTGCCGTCATTGGGGTGGGCTCCGACACATTGGCTTCTTTAGGATTGCCTCCGGAGGAAACAGAAAAACTTACCCACATGATTCCGGCTTGTTACGCCGTTTGTTATATCTTCGGTACCATTGGCTCAGCCTGGATCATTGCGAACCTCGGTCCTAGACTTTTGGGAGGACTTGAAAAAGTCAAGAAGCAGACAGCAGAACTGGAAGCTGAGTTAGATAACGGAGACTTAGTTCCCGAACCCGGATCTTTTATTGCCAACCGTTCTGTTGCCTTCCGTGAATATAGAGCCGAAACAGAATTTTTTAATGAACCGAGAACCGTTGAAGAAATTGAAAAATACTTAAAGAAACAAGGTATCTTCCATTACGTCCTGCGTTTAAGAATCCGTGGTGAAATCTACGATCCGGAACCAGATTTAAAAGTCCGTAAGGGAGACACTTTGGTTATTACCGGAAGAAAACAAACTGTTGTTAATGATAGCGGCTGGATTGGGCCTGAAGTTATAGATGATGAGTTAATGGACTTTACCGCCGATAAACTTCAAGTAACGGTCTCTAAACGAGCCACTGCCAGCGGTCTTTCTTTAGCTCAATTACGCAAAATGCCCTTTATGAAAGGTGTTTTTGTTCAAAAGATTTTAAGAAATGAAGTCCGTATTCCTATCAAAAAACAAATCGTTTTAGAACCGGGTGATGTAGTCACTTTGGTCGGTCTTCCTCAGGACGTATCAACGGCAGCTCCGGAAATCGGCTACTCTGACCGCGAATCTGATACTACTGATATGGTTTTCTTGGGATTAGGCATTGCCGTCGGATGTTTCTTTGGCGGACTGAGTATTCATTTAGGTGGTGTTCCGGTTTCTTTATCCACTTCGGGGGGCACGTTAATAGCCGGACTAGTCCTGGGTTGGTTAAGAAACAAACATCCAACTTTCGGCGGCATTCCTTCTCCGGTTGTCTGGATACTTGATAAGATGGGTCTAAATATGTTTATTGCGGTTGTAGGCATCAGTGCCGGCCCATCTTTTATCATGGGTTTACAAGAAGCAGGTATTCAGTTATTTTTTATCGGTATTTTGTGTACATCTATTCCACTAATCTTGGCCATTCTGGTCGGGGATAAGATTTTCCGGTTTGCACCAGCCGTCACTTTGGGATGTGTTGCCGGAAGCCGAAATGCTGTGGCGGCCCTTGGTGCCATTCAAGACAACCTTGACAGTACCCTCCCGGCAATGAGTTATACCGTCACATATGCAATCGGAAGTTTGTGTTTTGTACTGTCTGGAATGATTGTAGCGTTATTGGCTTAATAGGAATATTTTTTAACGTTGATAACTGGTATTGTTTTTTTTAATAACCAATAAGCCATCAGAAATATTTCAAATCTCTTATCTTTTTCACCCAACTAATTAGATAATTGAAAATAATATCCTTTTAAAGTGCCGAAGAATTTAACTTCTTCGGCGACCATTTTTATATAAATGCTTCTTCAATCTGCTAAATTATTTCGACAAAATTTCTTTAACAGCTATTTTTGCAAAAGAGGGAGGAACAAAAATGTTTACTCCATGCCGCCTAACTCAGAATTTGCTACCTGACCAACGGCATAAAGTCCTGGAATAACGTTTTCGTTTTTATCTAAGGCCTGAGACTTTGTATTGATAGCAATACCTCCAAGTGTTGCGTGAACCGAAAGTTCAACAGCTACTCCATAATAAGGAGGTTGTTCTAATTTACATTTAAAAGATTTTCTTCCAAACTCAGGATCCTTGCCTTCTTTGGCATACTTTCTAAACTTAACTACAGTTTCTTCTAGGCCTTTGGGATCTACTCCTAGTTTTTTTGCCAGCCCAGCTATAGTTTGATCTTTAACTACATATCCTTTTGTCACATAAGCTTGAAGTATGGCAAGCCTTGATACTGGTTCCTGATCAAAAATCAAGTATGCAACGCCCGTACCGTTTTTGTAAAGTAGATCAAAGTTGTACATGAACGGAAAGTCGGCCTGACCGTTAAT
>CANTYJ010000060.1 GCA_947854175.1 uncultured Turicimonas sp.
TTGATTCATATTATACAGAAGAAGCAATTATTTAGCATTTATTTTTGTCGTTTACTATAATATTTGGGAACAGCTTGATTGCAGAGCCGATTACCATTCCGGCAGCTGATGCAGCCATTCCGGCCAAAGCGGCTGAAACTGTCGGATTTTCAGCAAAATGTTCGTAGACCGCAAACATTGAGAGCATCAAAGTTGCGGGAAAGGTGATCATCCCCAAAAAGGACGCTAATGCTCCCTTCCAACCAAAATACCGATCACCTAACATGACCGTCAAAATCATGATGTTGGGGCCCGGTAATACTTGAGAGACTGTCAACATCTCTAAGAATTGAGCTTGAGTTAACCATCGTTTTTGGTCGACCAAGAATTGTTGGGCTATCGCGGTTGATCCTCCGAAGGCCTGCATAGCCATCAGACTGAAAGACCAAAAAAGTTCACGGCAATTTTTTGGCCTTTGAATATCTATATTTCCCGTAGCAACTTTCATTTGGAATTGATGTATAAGAAACGATAAAACGTCTATGGATAAAGCTAATTTTTTTAAATTTGTTAATTAATAATACTGCCAGAGTTCTGGTTTTTGATTGCTTAGTTCTCTCAATTTTTTACTTTTCTATCTTCAAAATTTAGAGGCCAACGTAAAAGAATTTTTTGTTTGCGGTAACCCAAGCAAACTGACTTATGGTTCTATTTATGAATACTACTATTTCCTTGAGTTCATTTTATCTAACACGCTCCTCAAGCCTTTTATAGCTGAACTAATTTCCGAAGACGTATAGGTTCCGAAACCTAGCATGAGACCGTTGCAGACATGATGTGGTTGTGGGGAAAAACTACTCAATGCACGCGCGGAGAATCCAAGTTTATTAAATGCCTTTAGAACCTCACGATCGGTAAATCCATTTAAATTGAAGGTAATGTGACTACCACAGACTGTGTTAGAAATAGAGCCATAACCTAATAAGTTTTTTGTGAGCTCGGTATTAATTGTTTCAAAGCTGGCTTTAAAGGCAGCTCTCAATTTACGAATATGACGATCATAAAAGCCTGAAGCTAAAAATTCGCTTAGACCCGATTGTGTTTGTGGTGAGCCTGACCGGTCTGTCAATAATTTAGCTCCGGTAAAAGCTCTTGAAAGCTTCTTAGGAACGACAATATAGCCAACTTTAATTCCTGGGAAAAATTGCAAAGTAAAACTATCACAATAGACTACAAAGTTATCGGAACCATTTAATGATCTGATTGGAGCGGGCGGAAGTCCGTCGTATCGGAGAATGTCTTCCATTCCTAATTCTATTATCCAGGCGCTATTTTGCTTGGCCCATTCCAACAATTTTCTTTTCCTTATTTCGCTTAAAGGAACACTTAAAGGAGTTTGGTTAGCGGGTGCTACTACTATACCTGCACAACTTTTTGACGCTTGAAACAATTCTTCAACTTTTATTCCTTCTCTATCTACACCCAAGTAATCGGTTTGGATTTCATTGAATTGAAACACCTCAGGAAAAGTACTGGGAGAAGGATTTTCAAAAATTACTTTTTGACCTTGGTCAAAGAGAACTTTGCAGATCAGATTGAGAGCCTGAACTGTTCCGTTGGTGATGATAATTTGATCAGCATCGCAAGCAATTGAACGATATTGTCTCAATCTCAAAGAGATTGCCTCTCTTAATGGCAAATAACCTTGAGGATCTGCGTATTCCGTTTTATTCCAAGGAGAACGAGCAATGACACTTGCTATTTTTGACATCTCCGGTGGAAGGAGATGGCCGAGTTTTGAGCTGTAGATAGCTAACGGCCGATTTTTGTAGTGCTGAGGTTGATAGTATTGAAAAGCTCTCTCGGCAACAGTGGATGCTTTTGAGCAAGTGGGAAAAGTTAAACTGTCGTCGGAATCTTTCTTCAGAGGCCTGGGAAGCAGAAGATATTCAAACCCATTTCCGACCACTTTGTAGCCTTTTCCGGGAGAAGAAAGAATAAAACCTTTTGCGGCTAAGTCCTGGTATGCCTTGATGACTGTTTCTTTATTTACCTCTAAAACGACACTAAGTTTTCGAATACTGGGTAATAAGAAGTCTTTTTTTAAATGTTCTTTAGAAATCAGTTCACTAATTTGTGACGATATTTGCAAATAATAAGGTTGAGCAGAAGTCTTATCAATTTTGACTGCAAGCTCGCATCGAAGTATGGGTTCCATAACAAGAGCAACTGTGGTGTACGTCAAATATAGATGAAAACTGTAATCGCTGTATGGGTTTCATCACAAGAGCAATTGTGGTGTACGTCAAATATAGATGAAAACTGTACGGTTCTGATAATGAGGTGCAATTTTAGAATGCTCCCATTGTTCAAAACCTCACAAGGAGAAAAAAATGAAACGTCGCTTTTTATTAAGCTCCGGCCTTTCCCTGGCATTTATCTCACCAACTTTGTTTGCTCAAGAAACTCAATCGACGGCACAACGTCCTCTAAAAAGAACAGCTCGTCAATTAAATGAAAAACAAACCAATGAAGTCATTGAATCGAGTCCTTACTCAGTTCTCTCAACATGTGATAAAGCCGGATTCCCGTACGGTGTACCTATATCTCCCGTCAGAGATGGTGACCATTTTTATTTTCATGCCACAGGAAAGAAAGGTGGTAGAAAGGAAGATAATATGCTCATGAATCCTAACGTAAGTCTTTGCTTCGTATCAAAAAACAACGTGTTAGGACATTGCTATTCAGTAGATTTTGCAAGCGCGATTGTTCGCGGGAAAGCCTACAAAGTTACCGATCCGAGAGAGCTCGTTCACGCCTTTGATCTCATTTTGGCAAAGTATGCTCCATCAAATTCAAAAAATAGGAACGATGTTCAGAAGAAGGTTCGCGGACCTCATGCAGTAGTTTGGCGTGTAGATATTGAACATATTGACGGTAAGGCACGTGCCGCGAAAGAATGGATACATGGTAAAACAGCTAAAGATTTAGTGGATACATGTAATTCTGAATGGCTCCAGGGTGTCAAATAATTCCAGACAAGCATTGCGACTAAAAACGTAAGCTCGCTATCTGTCATACCTAATGCGATTGAATGGAACCTCGAAAATGAGGTTCCTCTTTTTGATGGTTTAATCTGCTTAAACATCTTTTATAATTTTGTTAGCTCCATCTATCCACTACTTTGAGATACAAATTTCTTTGCTCGATTCAGATTGAAGTGTTATGTTGTACCGGCAGCTACCATTGATGTACGACTGTAGTCTATTTGAATCTGAACAATTTGATTGGCAAATTCTTCAGGTAACTTATCTTTTTGCAATTCAATTTGAATTCGAGCACATCCTCAACATTCTTCTCCTTAAACAAAGAAACTTCCGAAGTATTCTCCTTTGATTCAAACTCACGTAATCTTCGTTTGTCTGCAAACTCTTGTTCGCAGTGTAGCTCCCGCAAATTCCGGAAATTTCCTCAAACTAAAGCGTATTGTTTGGTGTAAGTACTTTCCCAAATTCTTTAGCTAAAGAACCGGAAGATTTGTAGTCCATTTTTTCCAGGTTCTGAATAATTATGCAGGCTGTTTGATTTTTACTTCCAGAACTACATATTTTGGTTTTTAAGAGCCGTTGACAAGAACTGCTGTTCAGGTGTTACTTGGCGTGTAATCTTACAAAAGTGCCTCCTGAACTCCTTGATCTTTCAGGACTTTCCAATTAGAGATAATGTAATTGCTTTAGGCAAACCAACGATTCCGGAATAACTTCCTTCAAAATTTTTGATAAAAGTTGAGGCTTTGCCTTGAATAGCATAGGAGCCTGCTTTATCCATCGGTTCACCGGTTTGGATGTAATCTTGGATCTGCTCGTGAGAAAGAGTATTGAAAGTGACCTTTGAAATGGAGTAGTCAGTCAAGACAGAATTTTCAGTGATGATGGAAACGGCCGAGATAACATGGTGAGTACGGCCGCTCAGCTTTGAAAGCATTTTAAACGCATCAGAATTATCTTGAGGTTTTTGCAGGATTTTGCCATCTAACTCGACTATTGTGTCAGACGCAAGAATTGGTGCGAAATCAAGCTTCTGTTCTCGGATGTATCTGTAAACTAATTCTGCTTTTTCCCGGGACATCCGTTTGACATAGTCCAGCGGTTTTTCATTTAACCTCGGAGTCTCATCGACTTCATGGTCAGGATCGACCAAAACCTCAAAATCAATATTCCACTCTTGAAGAAGGGATTTCCGGCGTGGAGATTTAGAGGCCAAATAGATGTGTTTGTAAAAAGGATTCACAATCATGCGCGGTGATAAGGATGGTTATGAAGTAAAGACCAGGAACGATAAATTTGCTCTAGTATTAAAACTCTGACCATAGCGTGCGGCAGGGTCAGAGAGGAAAGTCTAAGCAAAACATCGCCTTCGCTCTTAAATTGTTTATCCAGTCCGTCTGCCCCGCCGATAACAAATACAACCGGTCGTCCCTGATCTTTCCAGTTATTTAACTTCGAAGCCAGCTTTTGACTCGTCAGATCGACGCCCCTTTCATCAAGAATCACTAAAACAGCATCTTTTGGAATTGCTGCGCGGATTCTTTCAGCCTCGATCTGCATTATTTTTTCAATCGTTTTCGTCGTGCGGTCTTCTGCTTTTAAAGCTTTGACTTCTACAGACCAGTCCCTCGGGAAACGGTTCAAATAGTCGTTGCAAGCCTCTTGAGCCCATTCAGGAAGCTTTTGTCCGATGGCAATAATTAGAATTTTCATGACAGGAAAATTATTCTTCTTTTTTCTCAAGAAGTTTAAGTTTGACCGGATGGCCGCCCCAGAGTTCTTCTAAGTTGTAATAACCTCTTAATGCAGGCTGAAGAATATGTACGATGGCCTCTCCACAGTCAACAAGAACCCATTCTCCGGTTTCAAGACCTTCAATTGCTACAGCATTACCGCCATTCTCTTTTACTTCACAAAAAACATGATGGCCCAATGCTCTGGATTGACGGTTAGAGCTGGCAGTAGCAATGATGACACGATCAAACAAAGCGGTCTGCTTAGTAGTGTTGAAGACTTGAATGTCTTTGGCTTTTACATCTTCAAGTGCGTTAACGATAATTCTTTGAAGTTTTCTAATATCCATTAATTTTTTCCTAGATTGTCGTGATTTAATTCTATCCACTTTGGACAAAGGAGAATGAAAAGTATTGTTAATTTAGAGGATCATGTAAAAAAAGATTAGGATTTTTGTTTATATTAAAAATCCGTTTCATCTGTAATCGTATCTATGGAAGGTTAGGGCGGCTAGGTTCCATTACCTCAAGATAAGTTTGTTATGTTTCTAATAATTCCGTCAGCAGCTTTGGTTATCTACGCAATCTGCAGTGGGTTAATACCTTTACATTTTTCTATTAGCTGGAAGCTCTTTTTTTCCTTGCTAATCGTCCTCGCGGGACTTAAATACCAGTTTTATTTGCTTGGAGGAGGAAGTTTGCTTTCTCCGGGAGTTTCCCGCGAAACGATGCTTGTTTTGGAGGCTCTATATGGAGCTTTGGTCGTTTTTGTTTTTTTTCTGATACTAAAAGATTTAGCCACTTTGGCTCTTTGGTTGTTAAAAAAAATGGGAACGGCAGTGCCTTTTAGTTTTAATAAAGTTCCAGTCATTTTCGGAATGATGGGGCTGTCGTTGATTCTTGGGGCGTACGGAGTACATGAAGCAATAAAGGTGCCGAAAGTCATGGCCACAGATATTAAAATCAAAAATCTGCCGGCGCCCTGGAAAGATATGAAAATTGTTCAATTAAGTGATTTGCACGTAGGTCCGATTCAGGGAAAAGAGTGGGTACAAAAAATTGTAGATAAAGCCAATGCTATCAAACCTGATCTCATTGTGATAACCGGTGATTTTATTGACGGTCCGGTTTCTAAATTACTGCCTGAGCTTGAACCGTTGAAACAGCTCAAAGCCAGATACGGTGTGATGGCAATCCCGGGAAATCATGAATACTATTCAGGTTATAGCAGCTGGATGAAGGCTCTGCAAGGACTCGGTATAAATATGCTTCAGAACGAATCCATAACACTGAAGAAGGATGGAGCGTTCTTAACCATAGGCGGGACAACTGATTACGGAGCTTCCCGATTCAACATGACGCCTCCCGATCTCAAAAAAACTTTTGCCGGAAGCCCTGAGACTTCAACAAGAATTTTGTTGACTCATCAGCCAAAAACAACTCATCGTTCGAAAGAAAGATTCGAACTTCAGTTATCAGGTCACACGCATGGTGGCCATTTAATCTTCTTATATCCTTTAATTGGAGTGTTCAACGATGGGCTGGTTCTTGGCTTATATCAAAGACAGGACAGGCTTATTTATGTAAACAGAGGAACCGGTCTTTGGAATGGTTTCTCTATGCGACTGGGCGTTCCGTCTGAAATAACAGAAATCACATTGAAGTAAAATGAGTTAAATCTTGTGACTGCCATCTCTAGGAAGATAGAGTTTGTTTTGAAGAATAAAATTGTGAACCTCAGGATGGAGACCGTTTATTTCCCCGTTTCTGGAAGGTTCTCGAAAAAGGGCTTGTCTGATTTCTGTCGATGAAATATTTATTTCTTTCGCATCGAGAATGTAAATAGATCCGGACGGTGATGCTTGAGCAGAACATTGGGCCGGAAGGATAGGATATCGAGCTTTATAAGGATTTTCAAACGGGATGCCGTTGCGTTTAAAAACGGCGAGATTTGTTAATTCAGGAAATCTCTCCCATTGGATCCATGTGGTCAAGTTTTTCCACTGATCAGCACCCATGATAAAAAATAGAACCGAATCAGGACAGTATTCCTGCCTATAAGAAAAAATAGTGTCTATGGAATAAGATTGTCCGGCTCTATCTAACTCACGGGTATCAATATTGATCGTGTTATCAAGATTTTTGACGGCAATTTTTAGCATTTCTAATCGTTGTGCATCGGATGCTCTGGCAGTTTTTTGCCACGGCCGGGTCGGTACCAAATAAAGCTTATCCAAGAACAACTCTTTTTTGGCTTGCAAAGCCATTTCGATATGAGCTAAATGAACCGGATCAAAACTACCTCCAAAAATACCGATTCTCATGACTCAATTGACCTGTAGAGGTACCATGACCGAAATGATTTGATCAACTTTTCCGTCTTCAAACTTTACAGACATTAAACCGGCATTGTTATAGCCCTTCTTTTTAGAAGGCAGAAGACTGAACCAATACCATCGTTCCGGGTCCTCCGATTTTGCTGAGAATTCGGGAATTTTCGCTTTTTCTATTTGACGCTCTGAATCATTGATAGAAATACCTCCGACAGAAATCCCATTGTACATATCCAAGAGAGAAGGACATTTTTGAGAAAGATCACTTGATTTCTGGATTCTTGCCTCTGATATCTTTCCACTGCTACCGACCATTAACCAAATATTCTGGAAGGCAGGTGTTGCTTCTATTTCTTCTGAAACTTTTGTTTTTTTCTTTGAGTCAGAAGGAGGCTCCTTTACAGGGGAGGAATAACACAGAAATGGTGTCTTATCCGATGTGAAATAGATCTTTCCTCCAAGTATCTCCACGGCTAGTGAAAGAGGTGTTTGTCCCAATTCAATTGAAAAGTCCCCCAAATCAACTCTGTCGCCGATGTGCTTGCTTTGATCAAATGTTGGCGAAGCTAAAGCAGGCGGATAACCAAAAGGTTGAGGAGGGTTATCCGTTCGGGGCGGAACAAATTGAGGGACTTCAGTTTGCGCTACTGCCAACTGTAAAGCTGTGGTAGCGCAAAAAAACAGAATCAGAGATTTTAGAAGTTTCATTTTGACAATGCGCGGTAGCCGATATCTGTTCTGTACTGGCAGCCATCAAAATGAATTTTTTCAACTAATTCGTAGGCTTTATCTCTGGCTTGTTTTAAATCTTCACCCAAACCGACACAGCAAAGAACACGGCCTCCGGCTGTGACAATATCATTCTTTTCATTTAATTTAGTTCCTGCATGGAATGTCTTGGAAGAATTGTCTTCAGCCGGGATTCCGTTGATTACGTCTCCCTTGCGGGGAGAGGACGGATAACCGGCAGCAGCTAAAACAACACCGAGGGCAGGGCGTTCATCCCATTCTGCAGAAATCTTATCCAAATTTCCATCAATGCCGGCAGATACGAGTTGGGCAAAGTCGCTCTTTAGTCGCGACATAATGGGCTGAGTTTCCGGGTCGCCAAACCGGCAATTGAATTCCAAAGTCTTTACTGAAGGCTTACCTTCTTTAGATTTATCAATCATAAGACCTGCATACAGGAAGCCTGTAAATTCAATTCCATCTTTTGCCATTCCTCTAACCGTTGGAAGAATAATTTCAGACATGGCAATACCAAAAATCTCCTTAGAGACGACGGGAGCCGGAGAATAAGCTCCCATACCTCCGGTGTTCGGTCCTTGATCGTGATCTAACAGACGTTTGTGATCCTGACTGGTTGCCATTGGAAGAACGTTCTTTCCGTCAACCATAACTATGAAGCTGGCTTCTTCGCCGGTTAAGAATTCTTCTATAACAATTCTGGCTCCGGCATCTCCGAGTTTGTTCTCGCCGAGCATGAAATCTATGGCATCATGAGCCTCTTTGTCTGTCATCGCAACGATGACACCTTTACCTGCAGCTAAACCATCTGCTTTGATGACGATTGGGGCTCCTTTTTTGTTCACATAGTCATGGGCAAGTTCGATGTCAGAGAATGTTTGATATTCTGCTGTCGGAACTCCGTGTCTTTTCATGAAGGCTTTTGCAAAATCTTTGGAAGATTCCAGTTGTGCTGCAGCTTTAGTCGGTCCGAAAACTTTCAACCCTTTCGATCTGAAAAGATCGACAATACCGGCAGCTAACGGAGCTTCCGGGCCAACCAGAGTAAATGCAATACCATTTAATTTCGCAAATTCTGCAAGTTCATTCAAATCCTTAAGTGGCAGGTTTTCCAGTTTTGGTTCGAGAGCTGTACCTGCATTGCCGGGTGCTACATAAACTTTTGTGACATCTTTTGACTGGGCAAGTTTCCAGGCCAGAGCATGCTCTCTGCCACCACTTCCGATTACAAGGAGTTCCATAGCAATTAACTTCCTAGGTTAAGTTATTCAATGACTGCTGTTGTATAGACCTGTTGAACATCATCTAAGTCTTCTAGTGCATCAAGAAGCTTCTGCATTTTTTCGCCTTGTTCTCCGGACAAGACTGTTTCTGTATCACTCTTCCAGGTGACTTCAGCAACTTCAGGTGTCCATCCTTTGGCTTCAAAAGCTTTGTTGACTTCCTCAAATGCCTGAGGAGAGCAGATGACTTCAATTGATCCTTCTTCATCTGTGATGACATCGTCGGCACCGGCCTCTAATGCAACTTCCATGACTTCATCTTCGGAAAGGCTCGGAGCGAAAAGGAAATATCCGCAGTGTTTGAACATGAAAGAAACACTACCGTCTGTGCCGAGGTTTCCTCCGTTTTTGGAGAGAATATGACGAACGTCTGCAACCGTTCTTGTTTTGTTATCTGTTGTGCAATCAATAATTAAGGCTGCTCCACCGACGCCATAACCTTCATATCGAATTTCTTCGTAGTTTACACCTTCGAGTTTGCCGGTACCTTTGAGAATTGCGTTGTTTACAGTGTCCTTTGGTACATTGGCTGCTCTTGCCTTAAGAAGGGCGAGCCTGAGTCGAGGGTTGCTGTCGGCATCTCCACCGCCAATACGGGCGGCGACTATGATTTCACGAATGAGTTTTGTCCAAATATTGGAGCGTTTAGCATCTTGGCGGCCTTTTCTATGTTGAATATTGGCCCATTTGGAATGTCCTGACATCCTCTAAATCCTTCTTAAAATTTCGTTAAACGATCATTTTAAAACGAAACTTATCTGTAATGAGTAGAAGGCTGAATGCTTTCTGGATTTTTTTAAAGAAGCTTTAAGGAATGTTTAAGATCTCGCTTAAATAGGCTGAGAGTACAAAAACTTTATATCTGTTGATTAAAAGATGGATATTTTTCTTATGGTTAACGCGTAAATTAAAGAATTTTTCGTAAATTTTGACTAGCATAACGAAAAGCTAACCTCAATTTCTCTGGAGAACAAAATGAAAAAATTTGAATTTCCTTACGGCCAGGGCTCAAAGAGCTTTGAAATCGAAGAGGAAAGAATCATTAAAGAAGTAAGAACCGAACCGTATCCCCCTTTAAAAGACCTGAAGGCGGCTATCCACGACGTTATATATAACCCGGTAGAGCTACCTCCTATTAATGAAATTGTTAAGCCGGGCCAAAAAATCGCATTTATATGCAACGACTTAACCCGAGTGGCAAACACCTTTGAATTCATGCCGATTCTTCTTGATGAAATGAATAAATTAGGCGTGAAAGATGAAGACATGCATATCCTGTTCTCCCTCGGAACTCACCGTGCTATGACCCATGAGGAACAGGTAGAAGCTGTTGGAGAAGAAGTTGCTTCCAGAGTCAAGATGTACAACAGTTTGTGCAATGAAAAAGATGATTTTGAATATTTTGGAACTACCTCCAGAGGAACTCCGGTTTGGATTAACAAACAGATTTGCAATGTTGATCATGTGATTTTGACCGGTAGTATTGTCCATCATTATTTCAGCGGTTACGGCGGTGGCAGAAAAGCTATTCTTCCTGGATGCGCTGCAATGGAAACGGTTAGAGTCAATCATAGCTTTATGCTTCAACCTGAGGCCGCTATCGGTAGAATGGATGGAAATCCGTGCTATGAAGATCAGGTTGAAGGTGTTAAGTTGTTCGCTAAAGGCCGTTCATTATTCTTGTTTAATGCCGTCTTGAACGCTCATCACCAGATTTTAAAAGTATTCGCTGGTGATGTATTCAAAGCACACAGAGAAGCCTGTAAATTTGTAGATAAAGTTTATGGCTGCGAAATCCCGGAACTGGCCGATATCGTTGTGGCTTCCTGTGGCGGTTATCCGAAAGACATTAACGTCTACCAAATGCAAAAGACAATGGATAACGCAGTTTGTGCTGTAAAACAAGATGGAGCCATTATTCTTTTTGCAGAATGTGTTGAAGGAAGCGGCTCTCCGGTTCTCGAGGAAACTTGCAAGAGACTGGGCTCTCCGGATGCAATTAAAGCTGAACTTGAAAAGAATTTCCAAATCGGTGCTAATAAAGCATATGCGGTTACTCGTCTTATGAAAAAAGCTAAGTTTTATCTGGTTAGTAGCTTGGACAGAAAGATGGCTAGAGAAATGCTATTTGAAGGGGCTTTTGATACTTTTGAAGAAGCTCTCGAAGCGGCCGAGCAAAAAATTGGTAAACAAGGAAAGTTTATTCTTATGCCTGAAGGTAGTTTAACTGTTCCAAGACTTGAGGAATAAATCCTAAAAGAGCCAAGCAAGGCGAAGAGCCTTTATCAATTTCTTTTTGGCTTCAATGCTCTTTGTCGTTAAGTCTTTTCTTTGAATCTTGCAGGTAAAGACTTAACGACTTTGAAAAAATCTTCCTACACTGCTTTCTTTCCACTTTCTATTTTTCATCAAGTCAGCCAATTTGGATAAAAATCTTGGCTGAAAAGCATAAAGGCCAAAGAATTAAATTTTCATCAATCAATGACGATCAAAAAAACCTGAGAGTTGTTCCAAAGGTTTAATGTCGAAACTTATATCAGGGTAAAGAATAGCGACAGTAGTTTTTAACTGGTTTAGAAGAGACATGGGAATTACTTCAAAGTCAGAGGACTGAATATGACATTCATACCTATCTTTTTCAACAAGTCTGACTCTATAAGAAAGGTTACTTGCTAATTTTTCTTTAAATGTTTTCTCTAAAAACTCTTCTAATTTAATCACCAGGTCGAGGCCTTCGGCTGTAATTGAAAAGTCATAAGGAAAACGGGTAAGGGAACAAGGATGTGATGGCTGATCAGGTTGGTCCAATCCAATCTCTTTTCCGATAACTCTTATCTCATTTTTTGTTAAGCCCGCTTCTGCCAAGGGAGAAAATATTTTTAATTCCCTGAGTGCCTGTAAACCGGGGCGATAAACCCCCAGGTCAGAATGGTTTGTGCCGTCACAGATAGAAGGTGCAAGACTCAGTAACTTGATGAACATGTTTCTTTTGCAGTGATAGCACCTATCTTTTTTGTTTTGGCGGATTTCTTCTATCTCCAAAGGATTAATAGAAATTGTCTTTATTGTGAAACCATGTTGTTGGGCCCACTTTTCTGCGGCAAGTGATTCTAATTTTGGAATGTGAGGGCCTGATATATGAAATAAACAGACATCAAAGCCGAAATAGCCGGCGGCATAGGCCAGAAATCTGCTGTCCAGGCCCCCGGAAAAAGCAATGTAGACAGTTTGTCCGTCAAACTTGTCGTGAAGTATGCTTTTTAGCTTTAAAAGTTTCTGCTTATACATAGGTCCGGCCGTATGCAAATATCGCACCGTTTGGAACTCCGGGATATTCATAAGTTCCGTAAACGGTACTAATTTTCTGAATGATTATTTTGGGCCAAGGTCCAAATACCGGATCAAATGCTTTTAGGAGTGCTAAGGCAGTTGGAGTGATTGTCTCTCCATTTATTGCAAAGGGTTTTACCGGTATGCCCTCCAAGAGTTTTTGAACTGCCGGAGCAGGTGATGGAATAATTCCATGGGCACAGTGAATCTCACCGTCTGCAATTGGAAGGGCACTGACAACGAAATAGTCCGGATTTAGTTTGGCAAAAAGTTCACAAGTAAAACAAATATCGAGGATGCTGTCGAGAGCGCCGACTTCGTGAAAATGAACTTCTTCAAGAGGTTTGTTATGAACTTTCGATTCTGCTTCTGCTACAAGTTTGAATGTATTCGTGGAAAGTTCTTTTGCTTTCGGAGAAATATTGGCTGACTCAATGATGTTAATAATGTCTCTGATATTGCGATGAACATGCTCATGCGGTAAAGATACCTGGCAATGTAGTCCGCTGATACCGTTTACTTCTTTATTTATGAGCTTGATCGATCCGGTTAACTGAGGAAGGATTCCATTAAGAATGGTTTGAGACTGACTTTCTTTCAAATTCAAAATGCTTGAGAGACCACATAAAAACATGTCCCCCGACATGCCTGAAAGGCTTCTAATAGTTAAAACCGATTTTCCGGGCTCGAAGTTAACTGTTTGTCCGGAGTAACTGCAAAAAGCTACTTCTTG
The DNA here is from genome assembly GCA_947854175.1 of uncultured Turicimonas sp. GTDB lineage: Bacteria > Pseudomonadota > Gammaproteobacteria > Burkholderiales > Burkholderiaceae_F > Turicimonas. Next base: position 13,186 of record CANTYJ010000060.1, read on the forward strand.
TGTCGCATGTGAATGTCCATGATGATCGTGATGGATTTGAGAAAGAGGCATTATTTTCTTATTCCTTTACAAGAGAGCAGAGTTTTATGAGCAAAGCATGCAGCTCCGAATCCATTATCGATATTGACAACCGAAACTCCCGGAGAACAACATGCCAGCATGGAGTTTAAAGCAGTCTTGCCGTTCTCACATACTCCGTAACCGACTGATGTTGGAACACCTATTACAGGACGTTTTGTTAGACCTGACAAAACGCTAACTAAAGCGGCTTCCATACCGGCTACAGCAATGATTAAATCATATTCATTGATCTCTTCTATCCTGCTCTGTAATCGCCACAATCCGCTGACTCCGCAATCTTCAAAAACTTTGGATTCAACGTGGAAAAACTCTAACGTTCTTTGAGCTTCCCACGTAACAAACCCATCGGAGGTTCCTGCTGAAATGATAGCGACTTTGCCGTTGACCTTATCTGATAACGGACACGTGAAAGCTGTCCTTGCTAATCTATCGTAGGTATATGATTTTTGGATGGATTCCTTTAACAAGGAAAAGATTTCTTCCTCTAATCGAGTGAATAGCACCGGCTCATTCTTATTAGTGCCAAAAAAATTTAACAAAGACAGTAAAGAGTTCTTATCTTTACCTGCTGAAAATACAATTTCCGGTTGGCCGGTTCTTAATGTCCGGTGAAAATCAAAATTTACATGTTTATCCATGGATCCATTCTCATATATGCTTCGAAGGATAGCTTAATGCAATAATTCAATAAAAACTTATGTAATTCTCTACATCCGATGAACATACAAAACCTAAGTGACAATACCTATCGTGAACCTTGAATTAATAAATAATAGATACATAAATTTTCAAGAAGGGGCCGATAAAACAATCAAATAATGTTGCTCTAATGGAAATTATTATTAGTAAAAACCCCTATAAAATTTACAATTTATTTGTTTCTACTTGTATTCAATTGTAATTAAGGCGATTATTCCATTGTCTCTAAGACTTACTAACAATTAAATCAGGAAAATATTATGGATGCAATTTTTTGGTTTCAAATCGCATTGCTGTTAGCTTTCCTTTTCTTCGGTGCAAGAAAAGGTGGTATGTGTTTAGGTTTGCTAGGCGGCATTGGTTTGATTATTTTTGTTTTTGGACCGAAACCTTGGCTTGGCCTTCCTCCGGGAAAACCACCGGTTGACGTTATTCTTACGATTATCGCTGTGGTAGCTGCCGGTGCAACACTGCAGGCTTCCGGCGGTCTCGACTGCATGTTGCAAGTTGCAGAAAGAATTCTTCGTAATCGTCCAAAAATGGTTACATTCCTTGCCCCGTTGGTTACTTTCACATTGACCATTCTCTGTGGTACAGGTCACACCGTTTATACAATGCTCCCCATTATTTATGACGTAGCAATCAAAACAGGTATCCGTCCGGAAAGACCGATGGCTGCTTCTTCAATTGCTGCTCAGATGGGTGTTATCTGCTCACCGGTTTCAGTTGCTTGCGTATCTATGATCGCTTTAGTTGCCGGCCATCCAATGGCAAATGGTACTGAAATCAACTTGTTGACTCTCATGTCCTTGACCATTCCTGCCGGTCTTGTCGGTTTGCTGGTCATGGCAACATGGTCCAACTTCAGAGGTAAAGATCTGGATAAAGATCCGGAATTCCAGGCTTTGATTGCTGATCCGGAAGCTAAGAAGTACGTTTACGGTGAATCTCTGACTCTTCTTGGTAAGAAGCTCCCGTCCAAACAGTGGACAGCTATGTGGATCTTCTTGGCCGTTGTTGCTGTTGTGGCTTTGCTTGGTGCAGTTAGCGAACTCCGTCCGATGGTCGGTAAGAAACATCTCTCCATGACTCTTGTCATCCAGATGTTCATGTTTGCTTGCGGTTCAATCATCGTTTTCGCAACTGGTACAAAACCAAAAGCTATCGGTGCAACTCCGGTATTCCGCTCAGGTATGGTTGCTGTTGTCTGCGTGTTCGGTGTTGCTTGGATGTCTGATACAGTGTTCAAAGCTCACTTGAATGACCTTAAAGAAGTTTTGGTTGAATACGTTAAGGTTTATCCATGGGCATATGCTTTCGTTATCCTCCTCGTTTCTAAGTTGGTTAACTCTCAGGCAGCTGCTGTTGCTACAATCGTTCCAGTTGCATTGGCAGTTGGTACACCGGCCGGTGTTGTTGTAGGTTGCTCCGCAGCTTGCTACGGTTATTACATCATCCCGACATATCCATCAGACCTCGCCTCTATCGAATTTGACCGTTCAGGTACAACCAAGATTGGCAAATTCGTTATCAATCACTCCTTCATCCTTCCTGGTTTGATTGGTGTTTCAACAGCGACCGTTGCCGGTTACTGTATGGCATACTTACGCGGTTGGATCTAATCAAGTCGTGTAGATAAGTAAGTTCGTTAAGGGCTCCAAACGGAGCCCTTTACTTTGGCCGGAACCAGCGCTAAATTTTTCTTTTGCTTCTTCTAAAATCATCAATTGCGATAATTTATTCTTGAACGCTAGAAAGACGGCAAGGTTTGACTCCGTTTACCTAATCTAATCTTAGAAAAAGGAAAAATTCTGATTCACTCTTATAGAAAAAATTCTCAATCAGATCTCTAGTTTTTTTGTAAAGACACTTTTGATATCAATAAGAGTTTGAATCTTTAGTTTTGACATTCTCTATCCGGATACGATTGTTTTGAGAATAATCGATTTGTAACTTTCGACATAAAAAAGTCAAATTCGAAGTTCCATTTGACATTTTGAACGGATATAAAAAAGGCATCTTTTTTGAAGATGCCTCAAAAGTGATTGATACAGGTTACAGTTTAGGTAAAGTTCCCCGAATATTCTCTGTTCCGACTAAAGCCAAGGCGGTCAACATTACTAATTGAGGACCAAGATGCGTATCCTCCATTACAAAATGCTCTGATAAAGTGTGAGCACCAATTCCTTTTCCTCCGGAACTTAAGCATGTTGAGGGAATATTCATACTCATTGGTACATTGGCATCCGTTGAAGTCATTCCGTGATTTGTTAATTTAATTCCCAAACGTTTTTGAGATGCAAAAGCACACTGAAGTACCGGGCAGTCATCAGGTCTGACACCGGCAGGACGATTGCCAATCATTTCTTTAGTGAGTTTCAATCCGTTATCTTCACCAGCAATATTCCATCTTGCATTTTCGAGCTTAACTGCCTCTTCGAAGGCAAAAAGGACTGATTGTTCAAGCTTTAGAAGTTCGTCATTGGAAACACTTCTCATGTCAATTTCAACCTGGGCTTCTGCTGGAATGGAGTTGACGGAAGTACCACCTTTAATGATTCCAATAGAGAAAGTCGTTTTTGGATCGGCCGGTGTATGGATATCCGAAATCAGAGAGCCGGCCCGACATATAGCATGTATTGCATTGGGCACTTTTCCAAAATCTGCAAATGAATGACCTCCTGGTCCTTCAATGGTGATTCTCCAACGATGAGATCCGACAGCGCCTTTTAAAACACGACCTACATCTGTTGAATCGACAGCAATAAACCCGTCGACTTGATTATGAGCGCAGAAATATTTTGAGCCTTTCAAATCTCCGTTTCCTTCTTCACCAACGGTACCCACAAAAACGATAGTACCTTCCGTTTTAATATCTGAGGTTTGTAAAGCTCGCGCTATTTGAAGTAAGGCTCTGAGACCTGAGCAATTGTCTCCGATTCCGGGCGCATAGTACGTATTACCTTCTTTACGAACTTTGACGTTGGTACCGGGCGGAAAGACAGAATCCATATGAGCGCCTAAAGCAATAACAGGACCATTAGGATCAATGCCGGGTCGTGTTGCAATTACATTTCCAGCTTCATCTATTTTTACATTGTCAATTCCTAACTCTTTCAGTTTTTCAGAAAAGCGTTTAGCTCTGTTTTGTTCTTTAAATGAGGGAGCTTCTATTTCGCACAGTTCAATCTGCTCATCCATTGCTTTATTGACCTCTGATTTGCAGATATTTAAGGCCTTCTGAACTTTGGAGTTGGATAAGAGTTCATCCAATTTTTTCTCATATTGCGGAAGAATACTTACTTCGATCATGGAAAAACTCCTAGACGAGAATGTAAACAGAAATCAGCATAATGACTGCTGCCGGAGCTGTTCTCTTGACAACTTCAACCGGAGAGACTCCTGCAATACCTGAAAGCAGAATAATGCCACCGGCCAACGGTGAAGCTTGTCTACCGATACCTGCAGCCATCATTGCTAAGTAGCCGAGACCGTCGATTGTCATCGCAAATTTTGGAGCATGTGGAGTAACTGCTTCGTTAAATGCGAAAGCCGCAGCATCTCCGGAACCGGTAAGCACTGCTAACGCAAACGGACCGACAGCACCGCCAATCTTGGCGACTTCATTAGCATGGGTCAGATATTGAACAAAGACTTCAATGACGCCTGCGGCTCTTAAGCCGGCAGCGAAAACACCGGCAGCGATGATGATACCTAAGATTTTTGCGTAGCCATTGCCCATACCGGCAAAGAATTTTTTAGTAATTTCTTCAGGGTTGCTTCTTGTCACAACAAAAGCGTAGAAAGTACCGATAAGCATAGCTGTGGCAACAGACATTTTGAGCTGGGGTGCCCAAATGGAAGCACAAACTAACAAGACTACAGGGACTAAAGGAGCAATTGCAAAAAGGATATTTGGATGTTCGACTTCCTCTTTTGATTTCTCTTCAGTTTCTAATGTTTGAATATTCTTACGGTTGAAATCACCATACAAGAAGCAGGTTATCGTTAAGCAAACGATACTAATAGCTCCAAGTGCAATGGTAGTAGTTGCATGCGCACCTATGAACTGCATGATGTCCATAGAGGCAAGTTTAGAAATAAACGGATTGTGAGAAACTCCGGGGTTCAGATAGGCCGGCATCATACAGCCGCCGACAGCTGCAGCAGCAATAGCCGGTTTAAATCCGGAGCGGATCATGATCGGTATCATAGTCGGGCCTACTGCGGCGCTAAGACCAGCCATGGAAGGAATGGCTGTAGAAATTACACTGGTGACGATCATACAAGCTGGTAAAAGAAACACGCCTAGCTTTTTAAGAGGTCTCATCAGCAATGTCACCAAATGGACATCACAGCGAGTAAGTGAGATGACGGCAGCAAAACCCAAAGCCGAACAGATAGCGATAATTAGGCTACCGTTGGTCATTGATTTATCGAATTGCTTAAAAGCAACCATCGGTTGCAAAGAAATGAAAGCCATCACAAAACCGGAGGTTAATAAAACCAGTCTTGTTTCATAACGTTTAATAAGAGCATAGACAGTTGCGATCACACAAATGATTGCAACCCAAAAAGTCCAAGTCATTTAGTTCTCCTGGGATTTGAATAGTGTGCGAATACTAACAAAAAAGGGCTTTTTTAGAAATGGAATGTTACACTAATAGAAAAATACGAAAGAAAGACCGTCTTCAGTTCTGCATTAATAAGCAAGAAAAAAATCCCTTATAAATAATGGGTTATAAAGAATATGGACATTCGATAAATTAACGAAAAGTAATGTTTATTAATTTATTCTTAAAATGCAACCTGATTTATACTAATATGCTACTTAGGGTTAATGCTGAGCAGGTTGAGTTATTAATAGGTAACAGGTTGATTATTTATAGATACGGTAGATAATTGGATCTGTATTACTGACAGTATTTAATTTAAATTTGAAGAACCAATGAATTACTCTGGTCTCTTAGTAGCTAGTACTCCCGGTACTCTAAAAGAAACACTGGATGCCTTGGCTCAAATGCCGGCAGTTGAAGTACATCAGGTTCAGGAAGAAGCAGACCGATGCATTGTTGTGGTCGAAGCTGATTCTGTGAATTCTGAAGTTGAGCTGTTTAAAAAAATTTCCGCAATTCCTTCTGTTATCGATGTCTCATTGGTTGTACATCATTTTGAAGAAGATGCCGAAATTGTCCCGTTAACTAATCTTGATAAATTAACCCAATAATTTTTCATACTTTTTAAGGAGTGGGTATGACGACTAATTTACCTCAGATCAAACGCCGCGAGCTTTTGAAAGCTGGTATTGCTGCCTCCGCTGCCATGACTGTAGGAATTCCGGTCTCTGAAGTTGCGAAAGCAGCTGCAGCGGCTTCAGAAAATGGAGTTGCCTGGACAAAAGGTGTCTGCCGTTTCTGCGGTACAGGTTGCGGTCTTTCCGTCGGTGTACGTGATGGTCGCGTTGTCGCTACAAAAGGTGACCCGGATGCACCTGTAAATCGTGGATTGAACTGCATTAAAGGTTATTTCAACGCTAAGATCCTTTACGGAAAAGATCGTTTGACAAAGCCATTGCTTCGTAAGGCAAACGGCAAATTTGACAAGAACGGCAAATTTGAAGCCGTCACATGGGACGAAGCCCTTGATGTTATGTCCCAGAAATTCTTGGAAACTTACAAGAAAAAAGGTCCTACAGGCGTTGCCATTCTTGGTTCAGGCCAATATACAATCCCTGAAGCCTATGCTGCAAGTAAATTGGTTAAAGCAGGTTGGCGTTCAAACAACCTTGATCCGAATGCCCGTTTATGCATGGCCAGCGCAGTAGTCGGCTTCTATCAAGTCTTCGGTATTGATGAACCGGCCAACAATTATTCTGATATTGAAAAATGCAACACAATGATTTTGTGGGGCAACAATATGGCCGAAGCTCATCCGGTTCTTTGGTCCAGAGTAGCTGACAGAAAGTTAACCCATAAAGCGACAAAGATCATCAATGTCACAACATACAAGAATATGAGTTCTAATTTGGCTGATACTACAATCATCTTCAAGCCAAATGCAGACTTAGCTATTCTGAACTACATTCTTCGTGAAATCGTAAAACGTGACGCTGTCGATCATGACTTCGTCAATAAACACTGTATTTTTGCTACAGGTGCAGTTGATATTGGTTACGGCATGCGTCCGACAGATAAATACGCATTCCCGGCCGAAAAAGACATCCAAAAGAAACAGAACGAAATCGTTTTGGATAAGTGGGAAGCTATTGCTCAAGGCAGAAAAGAAGGCCAGGTTGTTAAACAAGTTCAACAGGGTGGTAAAGCCGGCGCTCACTGGTCTATCACTTTCGAAGAATTTAAGAAAGGTCTCGAGCCATACACTCTGGACTTTGTTGCAGAACTTGCAAAAGGTGATCCTGACGAAAATCTTGAAGATTTCAAGAAGAAATTGGTTATGTTGGCCGATACATATATCGACAAAGCTAATGACATCCTTAGCTTCTGGTGTATGGGTGCCAACCAGCACCAAAGAGGTGTTTGGGTCAACGAGCAGATTTATGCAGTTCACCTCTTGTTAGCTAAACATGCTCGCCCGGGTAACGGAGCATTCTCTTTGACAGGGCAACCTTCAGCTTGCGGTTCAGCACGTGAAGTCGGAACTTTCTGCCATCGTTTACCGTCCGATTTATTGGTTGCTGCCAAACCGGCCCGCGTTAAGTCAGAAAAAATTTGGGGTGTCCCTGAAAAAACAATTAACCCGAAAGTTGGAAAAGCCTTCATGGAAATCCTCCGCGGACTTGAGGATGATTCCATCAACTTTATCTGGACTCAAGTTGTTAATCCATTCCAGGCCGCTCCGAACAGCAATCACTGGTTGAAAGCCGCACGTCATCCCGGAAACTTCGTAGTTGTCGCAGATGCCTACCCGACATTTAGCTGCCGTTATGCTGATTTGATTTTGCCGGTTGCTATGATTTTCGAAAAATGGGGTCTTTACGGCAATGCAGAGCGGCGTACTCAAGGTTGGTCTCAAATGGCCAATCCTCCGGGAGAGGCTCGTACCGATCTTTGGATCATGATGGAATTTGCAAAACGCATCAAACTCAAGGATGTTTGGGGCGAACAGCCGGTTCCGGGACTTAAGGTAGAAGGTTACGAAGACGGTAAGTTGCCGAGCGTTCTGGAAGAAGCCAAAAAGATGGGTTATACACCCGAAACCACCCTTTATGAAGTTCTTTATGCTCGCGAAGGAAATACAAAAGTTGCTTGGCCGGATCCTGAACTGGCCTGCAAGATTAACTCGACTGTTGCTCCTTCCAATTTGAAATGGTTCCCTGAAAAAGCCCTCTTTAATGAATATCGTCAGTTCACATTGGGTGACGGTCATGATCTGGCTGATTTCACAACCTATCTCAACTCCAAGACACGTGGTTTGATGTGGCCTGTTGTTAATGGTAAAGAAACTCCTTACCGCTTCAATCAGGATTTCGACCCATATGTAAAGGAAGGTGGCTACGCTTTCTACGGAAAACTCTTCAAAGCAATTCCAACCGGAAATTTGTGGGGTGTGACAGATCCAAAACCTGTACCATTGCCCAATAAAGCAAAGATTTTCTATCGTCCGTATGCTGCTCCTGTAGAACAGCCTGACGCCAATTATGACTTGTGGCTCTGCACAGGCCGTATACTTGAACATTGGCATACCGGTTCTATGACAATGCGTGTTCCTGAACTTTACAGAGCACAGCCGAATGCCTTTGTTTATATGAACCCTGCTGATGCCGAAAAACGTGGTTTGAAGAACGGTGACGTTGCAACAGTTGAAAGCCGTCGCGGAAAAGTTAACGCTATTGTCCAAACCAATCAGCGTAACTTTATGCCGAGAGGTACAACATGGTTAGCTTTCTTTGATGAAAAAGTCCAAACCAACCAGGTTGTTATTGACGCAACAGATCCTATTTCTGAAGAACCTGATTTCAAAAAATCAGCAGTTAAGGTTTATAAAGCTGCCCAATAATCTCTAACACATGAAACGGAGCCCTTGGGCTCCGTGCCGAACATGACAGATAAAAAGACGACTAGAAGAGAGTTTGTATCTCGTTCTGTGCAGTTGGGAGCTGTTGCAGTCGGTAGCGGGTTGTTGTGGAACCTTTTTCTTCAACAAAGCGCACAGGCAAGAGGGTTTGTTCCCCGACCTCCAGGGGCGCTAGAAGGGAAAGCATTTGATACAGCGTGCACGAAATGCGGATTATGCGTAAAAGCTTGTCCGTACGAAACACTTAAATTGGCTAAATTTGGAGACAGTGCGGCAGCGCCCGGAACTCCATATTTTGAGCCCAGGAGTATTCCTTGCTATATGTGTAGAGATATTCCCTGTGTTAAAGCTTGTCCTTCCGGAGCCTTATCTCCTGACATGACAGACATTACTAAGGCAAAGATGGGTATTGCAGCCATTGACCATAGTACATGTTTGTCATGGCAAGGATTACGGTGTGAAATCTGCTATAGAGACTGTCCTGAACAGAACAAAGCCATCATTATTGAGAACCAGCCGAGACAGATTAGTAAACACGGTATGTTCTTACCGGTAGTTATACCCGAACACTGTACCGGTTGTGGACTTTGTGTCCATAGTTGTCCGACAGACGTTCCTTGCATCAATATCATTGATCCTGAACAGTTCCTAGGAAAAATTGGCGATCATTACCGTTTGGGTTGGAAGGAAAAAGATGATGCGAGAGCAATTCCTGATAGCCCGATGCTTGATGAAAATGGTGGTAATAATCTTCCTCCGGGCGGACTGGATTATTTGAATTCAGGAGTTCCATAATGGCAAAGAGAGAAATCAGACATTTGCCGCCTCCGGCAAATTTAAAAGAGTGGCTCTATCGAGTCCGCTTTACTCTGGCCAGAAGAACAGTTCAATTTTTATTAATTGTTTTGTTTATAGGAACTTTCCGTTTTGGCTGGAACTTTTTCGGTAAACCATTACTTGAAGGAGATCTGTCAGGCTCAAGGATTTTTGGTTTGATTCCCATGGCAGACCCGTTTGCAGCTTTGCAACGAGTACTTTCGCAATACTGGTTATCACCGGAAACTCTTTTAGGGGCGTTTTTAGTTCTATTTTTCTATGGAATCGTAAGCGGCCGTGCATTTTGTTCTTGGGTTTGCCCGATGAATTTGGTGACGGATTTCGCCTATTGGTTAAGAGAAAAACTGCATATCAAGACGCAACTGTTTTCTATACCTTCATCCTTAAGGTATGTCTTATTAGTTGTTTGTTTGGTCTTATGTGTTCTAACCGGTGAAGCAGCATTCGAAGCTCTAAGTCCTCAAGGCATCATTTGGCGAGAAATGGTTTATGGAATCGGATATGGATTCCTCAGCGCCGTATTTGGTATCTTGGCATTGGACCTTGGAGTCAGCAAACGTGCATGGTGTGGCCATTTGTGTCCCTTAGGAGCATTCTGGGCTCTTTGGGGTAAGTTCGGATTACTAAAAGTTGCCTATGACGACAATACTTGCACTCGTTGCGGAGATTGTTTAAAAGTCTGTCCGGAACCACAAGTGATAAATTTTAATAAAGCCGCGATTGAAGGAAGATTTTCTTCCGGCGAATGCACTAATTGCGGAAAATGTATTGCTATCTGTCCAGAAAATAGTTTGAATTTTAAATTGCGCTGTTGTTCTTCAAAAAAAGAAAACTAAACGCAACAGAAGGAGACCTTCATGAATAAATTTTTATTGATTTCCTTAATGACATTCAGTTGTACTGCATTCGCTCAAAACAATGCAACCGATGCTCAGATATCAGCTGAATTTACTCCTCCCATGATTCCACATCCTACAGCTGCTTATTTGCCGATTACTCCGACAAAAAATGCTTGTTTGATGTGCCATAGGCCCGGTCAGCCAGGACAAAAGAAGATGAAAGGGATGCCAACTCCGTTGCCACCTTCTCATGTAACGGGAGATAAAGTCAATCCGAACCGCTATGAATGCATGCTCTGCCATGCAGAGGTTCTTCCTGAGAAGAAATAAATGAAAAAAAGAAACCCGGCTTTCAGCCGGGTTTCTTTTTGGAATTTGAATCAAAGTTTGATGTTGTTTTCACTAACCCAGATAGCTGCTTCAACTCTTGAGTGAAAGTTAAGTTTTTTAAGGATATGTTTAACGTGAACTTTGACCGTGCCATCAGAAATATTCATTTGTCGAGCAATCAATTTGTTGCTCAAACCTTGAGAAATTCCTTTTAAAACAGCAAGCTCTTTTTCTGTAAACGCGGATAAAGAACGCCGCGGTTTCTGATTGTTATCTTTTAATGCGTCTGCCAAGACGGCTGTGAGTTCAGAACTCAACACGATTTGTCCTTCGCAGGCTCGATTAATGTTGTCCAGAATCTCTTCAGGTTCTAAATCTTTGAGAAGATATCCGTCAGCTCCTGTTTTTATTGCTTGAAGCAAGTCCTCAGGGGAGTCTGAAACTGTCAACATAATCACTTTGATAGAAGGGTCGAACTCTTTAATTGAGGAAAGAATCTCAATGCCGCTGGTTCCTTTCATATTCAAATCAAGTAATACGATATCCGGTTCGCTTTGCTTAACTCCTGTTATTGCGCCATCGTATGTCCCTGCTTCTCCAACGGTTTCAAAGTTTGCAGATAATTTAAGAAGCTGTGTCACACCTTTTCTGAAAAGAGGGTGGTCATCAATAACAAAAATTTTTGTTCTGTCAACTTGCTCCATACTGTTATCCGTTTCAATTCGTTATAGAAAATTTTAATTTCACCATAAGGCCTTTAGGGGAATTTTCTTCGAATGAGAGCTTTCCGTTTAGGGCATTTGCTCTTTCTTCCATGATAGATAATCCAAAATGTCCTTTCTTATTTTTATCTTTTAAACTTAACCCCTGACCATTATCTGCAATCGTAACATTTATCTGATTGTTTGAGTCAATTGAAAGGGAAACCACTGCTTCTGTGGCCCTGGAATGTTTTTCAATATTTGTTAGGGCTTCTCTTAATATATGAATGAGATGTACTTGTTTATTGGCACCTAATTCAAATCCCATAACGTCATTTTTTAGCTTGTATGAAATACCCGAACGTTCGTGAAACTCTTCCATAATGGACCGGATATTTTGTCGTAAATCTGAAGAGGTAGGTTTGAGTCGGAACGCAGTGAGCACTTCTCTTAACTGACGATAAGCAGTGGAAATACCCGTTTTTAACTCTCTAACGATTTCATTTAAGCCTTCCTGACTTTCTTTATTGGTTATCGCAAAAGAGAGTCTGGTGAGTTGTATTCTGGAAAAGGCCAGAGACTGCGCTATAGAGTCGTGCAGTTCGCGGGCAATCGTTGATCTTTCTTCAAATAAGGCAAGTCTGTAACCTTCTTCATGTTTTCTGGCATTTACGAGAGCCGTTGCAAAAATTTCACTGACACTCTCGAAAATTTGGGCGTCAGGTGAAACATTTGTCTCTTCGCCTAAGAGGACTAGCAAATATCCAATCTCTGAGGAACCGGTTTTTATTTTTATCTGTAATCTGTGATTCCTAACAGAGGCCAACTTATGACTGTCGAAATTGGGTAAAAGGGCTTCAACCCTCTTCATTATTTCAGCTTTTTTTGAGTGTTCCGATGGTGGATATACGGAAGAGATATGTAGAGTACCGTCCATACTCTTTAAAAGCAAAATAATTTTTTCTCCTTTGAGGTAATCTAAAAACTCTTTGAGTCCTCTGGTCAGATCCTTTTCAGATAATTCGTGAGTACTGAAAATACTTCTCAACCGAAAAAGAAGGTTAATCGTTTTATTTTTTTCGTTTAAATCCAGAGTTTTTTTACGAACTTCATCTTCTAAGGAGCTATATAGTCTGGATAAGTCTTCGATCATGAAATTCAAATTATCGGAGAATTTTCCCAGTTCATTTTCCTGGGAATAATCAGAACGAACCTTAAAATTACCTCTTCTAACTTCTGAAGCAACTTCAGAAAGTTTGAGGATAGGCTTAAAGAAGACATGTTGGAAATAAAACAAAAAAAGGATTCCAACTAAAAACGCAACAACACATGTGATGATTAATCCGACTCTTAACCAAACCATCTGATAATTGAGGCTTTGTTCTATGTCAAAAACAAACTTGTCTACGCTTTCTACGAAGGACGGCACAAATTCCAAGAAAGTTTCGGCTGAATGAGGATTAGCAATAACCTCTTCCGCAAGAGGTTTTAGTTTGTTGTAGTAGTCTTTATAAATTTTGTTGTAAAGAACAAACAAGGGATCTGACTTATTGCTAGGCAATCCTTTGACCAAACCAGGACTATTTAGCCTTTTTTGGAACTCGTCTAATGCTGCTGTAATTGAATGCTCTCTGTACCGGCTATCTTTTGTTGAAGATTCAGCAACGGTTAAGGCCACAACATAGCTTTGCATTCTCAAAGAACCGGAGACATTGATTGCACTTCCTTTGCTGGAAGATTGACCGGTTAACAAAAAAATGGAAAACAGAAGAAAAGTAGCGGCAAAGGAAATAATAGTCAACAAAAGGGCAAACTGAAAAAACAGTTTTCTGTCTTGTATTTTTTGTCTGATATTCATTGGGACTTTACTTCGTTATTTTTTTTCAGTCTACAGCAATGATGATGTAAAAAGACGTCCCGAGGGACGTCAAAAAAATTTCAAAGGCTGGTTATATTAGCCAGGGAAATCTTTAACTGCATTCCATAGAACATCTGCTCCCTGGATGAAATCTTCAATCTTCATTTTTTCATGAGGATTGTGAGAACCGTCTTGGTTGGCAACAAAAATCATTGCAGCTGGTACGCCTAAATTACCAAAGACCACGGAATCGTGTCCTGCACCGGACGGAACTTTGCGAACTTTTAGGCCTGCGTCCTGGGCGCTCTTTTCTAAGTGGTTCATGAGTTCGCCATGAATAGCTAACGGCTCACTGACAATGTTTTGATCAAACTCGAACTTCACCCCACGTTTCTGTGCAATTTTTTCTGCTTCTTCGAGCAAGAGGGCATGGAAACCGTCGAGAGTTTCACGGTGAAGAGAACGAATATCTGTACAGAATGTGACCTCTCCCGGAACAATCGCAATAGCTGAAGTGGCACTTGTATGGACTACACCGATGGTAAATACCAGGTCTTTACCTGCCTTTAACCATTCATCCCATAAACAATCCATTCTGTAAGCTAATTCAGAGAAAGCTAAAACAGCGTCGTGACGGAATTGTTTATCAACTGCTCCGGAGTGTGCTGTTTCACCGATGCATTTAATTGTTTTGTGACGGATGTTGCCGCGAATGCCGGTGACAATGCCAACTCTTACATCGGATGAGTCAAGAGTCGGACCTTGCTCAATATGCAACTCAATAAAACCGGCGATTTTGGAGAGATCTACAACCGGTTTGCCTGTAGTTAATTCATCAGGATTAAATCCGCACTCCTGGATTGTCTCTCTCAATGTTTTTCCGGTTGATCTATGTTTTAGAGACAAATCTTGCTCAGTTAACTGACCGGTCATGCCGAGAGAGCCAACATAACATTTACCGAACCATGAGCTTTCTTCCATTCTCATCATCAAGACGGTGTAGTCTCTTTCAGGCTGATAATTAATTTCTCTCATCCATTTGGCAACAGTCAATGCAGCAACGACACCGGCCAAACCATCATAGTTTCCTCCTTGCGGAACAGAGTCAACGTGAGAACCGCTAACGAGTGCCGGAAGATCTCTATTCTTACCCGGTAATGTCATCCAGACATTGCCTGCCTTATCAGTTTGAATTTCAAGATTGAGTTGCTGTCCGATTTTTTTGAAGTATTCAAGAACGGCTGTTTCTACAGGTGAGTAACCCTGGCGAGAAACTCCCAGTCCGTCTTTAGACATCGCACGAATATCATCAAAACATTTTTGTGCGAATTCTGTATTTTTAAGTTGGAACTCAGAAACCATTTATATCTCCTTGATAGAAATTGTTGTAGAAGTTTAAAAGCTACTAATTTAATTAAATGCAAAAAAACAAAAAACAGACAAAAAAATTGTAAATTCTAGGGAAATTACTGTTACTAAAATATCCATATTATGAAATAGTAAGACATTCTTAAAAACACCCATGTGTTTTTAGGAAATTTCAGATAATAGCTAGTTTGAAAAGGTATATTTCATGTCAATAACCGCTTGGATAGCTGTGGTCGTTGTAATTGCGACGATCTACTGCTTAATTAAACGTTATGAGACCCGTTTGGTTCTCTTTACAGCAGGTTTGTTCCTTTGTTGTGTATCCATGAAGCCAATGGCTGCACTGGATCAATTTGCAAAGAGCATGACAACTGCATCTCTTATTATGGCAATCTGCGGAGCGATGGGCTTTGCATATGTCATTACCCACACCAAATGCGACCGTCATTTGGTTTCTTTATTAGCAGCTCCGTTAAAGAGCTTAGGCATCTTCTTAATTCCGGCTGCAACAGCTGTTACATTCTTTGTTAACATTGCTATCCCTTCTGCTGCCGGTTGTGCCGCCGCTGTAGGTGCTACATTCATTCCGGTTATGATCCGTGCCGGCATTCGTCCTGCCGCCGCCGGTGCAGCCATTTTGATGGGTACATACGGTTCCATTCTCTCCCCTGGTATGAGTCACAACAACTTTGTGTCTAAGATCTCCAACATGGGAGTTATGGATCTCATCTCTTTACATACACCGTTCTCCCTCATCATGATGGGTATCGGCTTAGTCGGTATCACCGTTGTTTGTCTTGTTCTTCGTGACAACAAACCGTCAGCTGAAGAATTGGCCGCTTACTCTGCAAAAGCCGGTGACGCTGGCAACATTGATTCAATCAACCCATTGAAGGCTCTCGCTCCTCTAGTTCCGTTGATTATTCTTGTTGTCGGCAACCAGTGGGTTCCGGCCATCAAGATGGGTGTTGCCCAGGCTATGTTACTCGGTGCAATTTACACATTGATCGTTTGCATGGTCAATCCTCAGACCTTTACAAAAGAGTTCTTCAAAGGTATGGGTGAAGGCTATGGCTCAGTGATGGGTATCATTATTGCTGCAGGTGTTTTCGCTGCTGGTTTAAGAGCCGCCGGCTTAGTTGATGCTTTCGTTACAGCATTGAAGGCTTCCAACGAACTCGCTCGTTGGGGCGGTTCATTAGGACCATTTATCCTTGCAGCTATTACTGGTTCAGGAGACGCTGCAACATTTGCATTTAATGAAGCCGTAACTCCACATGCAGCAGATTTCGGTATGCAGGTTCCTAACCTTGGCTCATTAGCTCTTATCTCCGGTTCTCTCGGTAGAACAATGTCCCCGATTGCCGGTGTTGTTATCGTTGTAGCCGGTTTAGCAATGGTACAGCCGATGCAGTTGGTTAAGAGAACATTTATCCCGATGATTGTTGCAGTTATTACACTTGCGTTGATCATGGTTTAATTGATTTCTTTTAATAACCTGAATTCCGAGCCTCCTAGGTGATAAATCTAGGGGGCTCATCTATCCCTATAG
>CANTYJ010000061.1 GCA_947854175.1 uncultured Turicimonas sp.
GTTGACCCGTTCAGGTATCTATAACGTCGTTTGGCGCTCCAACAAACTCAAAGCAGAAAAGAGCCGCTTGGAAGCTCTTATCAATGAGTTAACTAAGATAACTAAGGCAAACGAAGGTCGCTCCGACAAAGACAAACAAAGTACTGAAACTCTAGAGAGAGCTATCAGGTTCCAAAGAGAAGTTGTCGATAAACTGGAAAGTAGCGGCAACAACTACGTCGTTTCACGCTTTGACAATTTGTGGGATGCGATGGACCTTCAAAAAGAACTTGACGCCAGAGAGTCCGGCAATAAGTCAACCCGCTCTATCGTTACTGAGAACAACCGCTCCCTTACCAGCTTGGCAAACCTCAACACCATCGCATCATCGATGGAAGAGGCAGTTAAGAAAGAACACGGTGGCATGGTTGCTCAGTCAGTCATCAAGGTACTAGATGAAGCGTTAGTGGACGCAGCTCATAAGAGAATCGACTCTTCTATGAGACGCAGAAGAAACATCGCAGGGGCTAACCCCCACATGATGGAGACCTTCATGCACCACGCCAGCACAGATGCTTGGTTACTGGCTAACATGGAGTACGGTCGGAAGATTTCCGATGCGATTACCGAAGTCGGCAGTGAAGTCAAGAAGATGGAACGCCAACCTGACAAGGACCCGAGACGGTATGCAGAGGCTAATGCTCTCCACAACTAGCTTGTCAGACGCTACGACTTCATGACTGAAAGAGAAAGAACAAGTGCTATTGACTCCACTCTCGAAGGCGCAAGGATGTTCACTACAGTATGGAGTCTCTCGTTAAAGCCGATGTTCTATATCCAGAACGCTCTCCAGCCTCTGATGATGACCCTGCCGTATCTCTCAGGTGAGTTTAGCGTTGCAGATGTTGCTACTCAAATGAGAAGAGGTTATGCTGAGTGGGCCAAACTCTTTGCAGACCAGTTCAAGAAGTCAGGCTCAGGAGTTAAAGAAAAGTGGCATTCCTTTGGCAACCTGAGGACCGCAGTAGAAGCTTCTACCCTTGATAAAAATCTTAAAGATATGCTCAAAGATATGAGCCAGAGGAACCTCTTGGACCTCGGAGCCCAATCAGACTTCGGTGAGTTCAAAGGCTCTGAGGGGTGGATGAAAGCTCTCAACGGAGCCATGAACGAAATTGATGTAGCAACCCGTGGGGTTGAGTTTGCCAACCGTTATGTGTCAGCTGTGGCAGCTTACCGTTTGATGACTAACAAACTCAAGTCAAAAGGAAACCTTACGGAAAAAGAAATCCATCAGGCAGCAACAGACTATGTCGCTCAGGTGCTCAGTGCCACCCAAGGTGATTACTCTGCGATCAACGCTCCGTCAGCCTTCAATACAAGGGTGGGCAAGATTGCGTTGCAGTTCAGGAAGTTCTCTGCCATCCAGTTGAACTACTTCACAAGAATGGTCAAAGATATGAACATTGCGAAGGGTAAGAACTTAACGGAGGAACAGAAGCAACTTGGTACAGTTGTCAAGCGACAGCTTACGATGGCATTTGTCACCCATCTGTTTATGGCCGGAGTCAAGGGAGCCCCTGCGATGACTATTGCCATGGCTATCGTGGGAGCCTTGTTCGGAGAAGCCGGAGAAGACGACGAAGATACAATGAGAAGGCTACTTCATGAAGCAGGTGCTAACGCCACTGTTGCTGACATCATCCTGGAAGGTTTACCTAGCGGTGTCCTTGGATGGAACCTCTCTGACAATTTTCAAGGTTTCTATCTCAGTCATGGTATTTATTTTTGATCAAACAATATAAATCCATTTAAGAAAATAATCTTTCTCTAACCCGGCAGCTGTCTATTCTTGATATTTCTAAGTGATTTATGTTTTTTGCTACGTAGATACTGAATTCGTACTTTGACGGAAGACTTAAAATCTTCAGGTTTAGCCGATGCTACAGATCGAAATTTCGGTTCTATACAATCGGACTGTTCTTTCAGTTTTGTCTCAAAAATGCCTCAGCTTTTTGTCTTAACGTAAATTCTATTTTTGTATATCCTGACCCATATTACTGGTTATGGTAAAACCCTAATTGGATGGCATCCATAATCTCAATCTGGTTCTGGGTGGCCCTTTTATAAAAACCAGGGTGATTATCAATTTTTACCCATCTAATTGACTTCATCTCTCATATCAAGTCACTGACTGTCTTTATTTTTTCGGCAACTGTTGTCCTTCCTGCATAAGCGAAAGAATTCTGCACCGAATAATTTCAGCCAGGAACTGGATAAATAATCTGGCATATTGATTATGCAATGAATGCATTCTCAAACGTTTGAGGTCTGCTTCATTCTTGAGATCATCAAACCTCTTTTCTATTCCGTCTCTAAGTTTGTATGCTATTAATGCCTCATTTTAGTTTGCCGTCAAAGAACGCAAGAAAATCAAACCTTATTACAAACTAATTTTTCCGAATCAAAAATTTCACTCATTGGTGTAGATAACCATTGATCATTAAGTCCGGTATCAATCCATTTCTTTTCCTGATCGTTGTCGGCTAATAAAGAGTTTGATGTATCAACCGCAAATACTTCAAATACTCCTTTAAGTGAAGTGCGATACGGATCGGCTAAAAGTGCCCAGCTAACTGAATATTTCTCGCCGACACGGACAACAAAGTTCTTTTTTAGAAGTTTGGTCAGGATTCTGTCTACGGCGGTAGGATAACTTCCTATCTTTTGGGCTAATTCAATATCAGTCAATACAGGATTGTTTTTTCTTTTGGCTTCGTATAGCGTCTTTAAAAGAGCAAAAGCTGAGAGCAAATCGTTTCCGGTTTTGTTGAAGTCGGAGTACCTATCAGCTCGTAACATGGGTAAGGAAGCGGTAAGAGCGGCCCCGCCTAAAACTAGTAACCAGGAGATGTACATCCACATCAGAAGGACCGGAATGGCTGCAAACGCACCATAGATGGTTGTGTATGACCCTTTTAATACATAGACTCCGAAGCCCCAGCGGAAAATAGCCATCACAACCGCTGTGGCAAATCCGCCTATCCAGGCATCTCTCCATAGCACACGGCAATTAGGAACATATTTATATAGAAGGGCGAGCACGACAGCCTGAAGAAAGGCTTGAATCGGCAAATAAATCCACTGAAACATGTCTGTGATTTTGCCGAGGATTGTTAGGCCGGTGACGTAAGAAGAAGCGGCAAGACTAAGGGCCAATACAATGGGACCTAGCGTTAATAAAGCCCAGTAAAGAAGAAAACGGTTGACCCAACTCCGGAGATGTTTTACTTGGAAGGTTCTGTTTAAACCCTCGTCAATAGTGGCAATACACAAAAGAGCAGAAACAGCCAAACCGATTAAACCAAAAACAGTAAGTCCCGTTGCTTTTTCAGCGAACTCTTTGATGTAACCCATTATTTGAACACTGTATTGTTCAGGAAGAAGAGTTGAGAAAAGAAATTGTTCCAGACTAGCTCGGTATGTAGCAAACAAGGGAAACGCCGCGAAGGCTGCCATAATAACAGCAATAGCAGGAACAATTGATAGAATGGTCGTCAAGGTAAGAGAAGAGGCTACTTGCTTTAATTGAGCCTCTTCTACGCGACGGGTAACAAAGTTGTATAGCTCCCAAATGCGGGATTTTCTTATTTTTATTAATAGCTCTGACATGTAACCTCCGCTAGTAGGTTACATATTACACTTAGCACTCCACTACACAAACAGCAAGACCGCCTAAACTAGTCTCTTTATATTTGGTTTTCATGTCTTTTCCGGTTGCAAGCATTGTTTTAATAACCTGATCAAGACTGATGTAGTGGGAACCGTCACCCTGCATAGCCAACCGGACGGAGTTAACTGCTTTAACTGCGCCGACGGCATTTCTTTCGATACACGGAATTTGGACTTGGCCGGCGACCGGGTCACAAGTCAATCCTAAATGATGTTCCATAGCGATTTCAGCCGCATTTTCGATTTGGGAAGGAGTGGCTCCAAGGGCAGCAGCCAGACCGGCAGCTGCCATAGAACATGCGACTCCAATTTCTCCCTGACATCCGACTTCAGCCCCCGAAATTGAGGCATTTGCCTTGTAGAGAGCTCCGATAGCACCGGCAACAAGAAGAAAATTTCTTCTTCCTTCCACTGAATGTCCGTAAACAAACGTCTCAAAATAGCGAATGACAGCGGGAATGACGCCTGCAGCTCCGTTTGTAGGAGCAGTAACCACGCGTCCGCCTGCAGCATTTTCTTCGCTGACGGCAATGGCAAACACATTGATCCAATCAATGACCTGAAGAGGATCTTTATCTAAGGGCAAACTATTAAAGACAAGTTTTTCGTACAAAATTTTGGCACGACGTTTTACTTTTAGCGGGCCCGGCAAAACTCCGGCGGTGCTTAATCCTCTGTCAAGGCATTTGTCCATGGTTTCCCAAATTTTGTCCAAAGCATCATTGATTTCTTCATCAGTTCTGTAAGCGCGCTCATTTTCCCGGACGATTTCAGCCAGTGATTTTTTCTGTTTCAAACATATTGCGATCAGCTCAGCAGCAGAAGAATATTTATGCACAGGCTCAGCAAGTATCTCATGCATGGAATACTTCAGTCTGGAAATATTTTTTTCAGACTTTGCTTTTGCTTCTTCTTCAGTTTCAACGAAACCACCGCCGACTGAGTAAATCTTTTCTTCTATTAAAAGATTGTCATCTTTATCAAAAGCTTTAAAAATTATGCAATTGGTGTGATATGAATCTTCGATGGTGGGCTGAAAAGTTAAATCTTTGGAATAATCAAAATGAATTTTGTGTTGTCTACCCAGATCCAACACATGATTGTCTTTAACCTCCTTAATCCATTCCGGAATTTTGTCGATATCAACTTCAGACGGACTTTCGTACATTAAACCCAGAAGCACGGCTAAATCGGTTGAGTGACCGACACCGGTGGCTGCAAGGCTACCGAGTAAAGAAACTTTTACTGTTTGAACCTGATTGAGCAGATTTTTTTCAATTAAAGTTTTAACAAAATTTCTTCCGGCTCTCATCGGACCGACTGTATGGGAAGAAGAGGGGCCGATACCAACCCGGAACATGTCAAAAACGGAGATTGTCATTAGTTTGAAAAAGTTATTTAGTCATACGATGGCCGTATTCTAATAAGAATGTTATCAACAATATAGAGGTTCTCAATTTAGTCTAAAGAGTATTAGTAAAACCTCTCAAGTATTAACCTATCAATATCTCAATTGAGGAGGAAGAAATGAAGATTTGTCTGAAAGCATTTCTCCTGGGAGTCGGTGTGTTCTGTTCTATGCAAGTATTTGCATCCGACTCTCTTATTTCAAATATTTTAAAAGATCCGAATGAAACGGTAGTGGGTCAGTGGATAGTGGAAACATCAACGTTAAGTCAGGCAAAGAATAAAGATTACTTTGATATTAATGGTGAACCGTTGTCCGTTAATTCTTGTGTCCGTATCAATGTGATTAGAGACGAAAAAGACGGGCTCTGGGTCCAACAGGTCACCATTCGTCCTATTAAATCCAAGATGGCTTGTGAACGGGCGATGGAAAAAACATTGGATTAAGAATTCTTGTAAAGGAGAGTAAATATGAAAAAACTTTCGTTATTAGTTATAGCTTCGGCTTTTTTAATGTCTTTGACAGCTTGCAATACCTTTAAAGGAGTAGGGCAGGATATTTCGGCTGCCGGCTCCGGCATAGATAAAGCAGCAACATCTGTCCAAAACAAGATGTAAAAAGCGGCATGCAAAAATGAAACCGGGCCTTGAACCCGGTTTTCAATTAGGAATAAATCCCTATGCCTTCAGGTTTTGACGCTCTGCGATATAGTCAGCCAATTCCTTAGCTGCGTCTTTGGCTCTTGTAGCGGGTCCCACAAAAACTTCGGACAACAAACGTTCGTTAACTAATTCAGGATTGTATTTAAGAATCAGGTCGCTTCCGGTTAATTCACAGCTGTGAAACGCTGAGTCGGGACTGCACTGATTAGCGATTTCCTGAACTTTACCTCTGGCAAGCATAGCGATTACAGGATTTTTGAACGTGAGTTCAATACGGTTTCCCGAGATGTTTTTCAGCTCGACGAAGTCTCGGGCCTTAAATAAGTTTTCAACACTCAATGACATTGTTTAATTCCTTTTTGAAGATTTCTATTCGGAAAACTAAAGTTTTTGAGATTGTACTAAATCAGACCGGCAATCATAATAACTAGCACCAATGCAGGACAGAATACTCCGATCAAAATACGGAGCCATTTTTTCCATGCCGGATAGTCGGTACGGGTCGGCCAGTGAGTGTGTACGGCATCCCAGGCAAACCAGGCAGCCAAAATCGAGGAAATTATTCCGCCGATCGGTAAGCCAAGATTTGAAACAAAGAAATCGGCTAAGTCAAAAGCTGTTTTTCCAAAAAG
Source organism: uncultured Turicimonas sp. (assembly GCA_947854175.1). Taxonomy (GTDB): domain Bacteria; phylum Pseudomonadota; class Gammaproteobacteria; order Burkholderiales; family Burkholderiaceae_F; genus Turicimonas. The sequence continues at coordinate 6,414 of CANTYJ010000061.1, forward strand.
TTTAGTATCGGCAAGCACTCCGAAAGATAACGCGCACGGAATACTTAAGATCAGCATAAAGACCAGACAGATAACAACGGATTTAGGTCTGGAAATGTGAAGTTCTTGAACCATCCATGTAATGTCTATCTCGAGCATTGACACCGCAGAAGTTAAAGCGGCAACAATTAAGCAGGCAAAAAATACCACCGCAAAGAACTGACCGCCGGGCAATTGTCCGAAAATGGCCGGCATTGTGATGAACGTTAGACCCGGGCCTGCAGAAGGATCCATTCCAAAAGCAAAATTAGCCGGAAGAATCATCAGTCCTGCCATAAGAGAGACAATCAGTGAAAGGGTAATGATCCAGAATGTGCTGTTTACCAAATCTGTTTTGTCATCAAGGTATGCACCATAAGTCAGCATGCACCCGGCTCCCACGGAATAGGAAAAGAAAACCAGTCCCATTGCATCAACTAATGCCTTGAAACTAAACTTGCTGAAATCGGGGTAAAAGAGATACTTGACGCCTTCCCATGCTCCCGGTTGAGATAGTCCGGTCACAATCAGGATAATCATGAAGATAAATAGTAACGGCATCAAGATTCTGGAACACAGTTCGATACCTCCTTTAATTCCGAATCCGACTACGATTCCCACCAGAGCCAGAAAGCCCAATTGAGCGGAGACGGCTACCCAAGGGGAAGAACTAAGCTGGCCGAACAAAGCACCTAGTGCATCCGGAGAAACCGACGGAAAGCCGATAATTGCTTCATAGAAGTAAAGAAGACACCAGCCGCCCACAACGGAATAAAAGGAAAGAACTACAAAGCCGATAATAATTCCCAGATAACCCAGGAAGGCCCAGAATGGACCTCCAAGGTTTCTGTAGGCTGTCACGATTCCACCTTTACCTGCTTTACCTAATGTAATTTCGGCGAGCAAAAGCCCGAAAGCCAAAGTAAAGGACAGAATGACATATGGAATTAAAAACGCAGCACCGCCCTGAGCACCTGCCATATAAGGAAACTTCCATATAGCTCCCAGTCCGACTGCTGCTCCGACGCTAGCCAGGATAAATCCTAATTTCCCGGTCCAATTTGAGGTGTTTGAAGACATCTTTAAATTAAATTAGTTATAGCAATAATGACAATAAAACAAGGTGCGATGAAAGCTAACAGGAATCTGAAGCATTTCATCCAGATAGCGCTTCTTTTCTTTGTCAGATTCACTTCATAGCTGGATTTGTCAAAGAAGAACCATCCTGTGATAGCGATAACAAACAAAGAGGACAAGGGCATTAAGATATTGCAGGCAATATAATCGGCTAAATCAAAGAAATTTTTATTAAAAATCTTAATATCAGACCATGGTCCCATAGATAAAGCACAAGGAATACTGCAGATAGTCAAGCTAATAAATAAACCGATAGCTGCGCCCTTTCTTGTCATTTTCCATTCATCCATAAGATATGAAAGTGGAACTTCAAACAAAGAAATCATTGAAGTTAAAGCAGCCACAAACAGACATCCGTAAAAACAGAATGCAAAGAAATTAGGGAAGGGAAAATGGGAAAAGACGGCCGGCATGGTAATAAAGGTTAATCCGGGGCCGGCAGAGGGATTCAGACCGAAGGCCATTACTGGAGGTATGACCATGAGTCCTGCAAGCAAGGATGAAATCAAAGCTAAAAACGCTACCCAGATGGCAGATGAAGGCAAGTCTTCGGTGTGGTGAATATATGAGCCGTAGGTAATCATAATTCCCATGCCGATAGACAAGGAGAAGAACGTAAAGCCCATAGCGTTCAATAAGGAGTTAGCCGTTACCTGATCCCAACGGGGAGCAAATAAGAATTTAAGTCCTTCCATTGCACCGGGAAACATTAACCCGCGGATGATGAGGATAACCATCAAAACAAAAAGCAAGGGCATGAGAATCTTAGAAATTCTCTCAATTCCTTTATTTACACCGAATAATAGGACCCCGGCGGTAATACCCAAAAATACAGTCTGATAAATGATGGCTGATAACGGTGTACTGACTGTTCCGGTGAAAGTTCTTTCCAGAGCAGCTAGATCAGAAGAGGCGGCGTTTCCAAGTAAAGACTGTGTCAGGTAAGCAACGCACCAACCGCCGACATTACTGTAGTAAGTCATAATCAGGAAAGCGCAGAAAACGCCTATAAATCCAATCGGCCCCCACAAAGGTCCGGCTATTCTTTTAAAGCTGGTTACTACAGAACCACGACCGGCACGCCCGATAATAAATTCAGCAAGAATTAATACAACTCCAAACGTAAATACCATGAGTAGGAAAGGGAGGAGAAAAGCGCTTCCTCCGTTTGCACCCACCATGTACGGGAACTTCCAAATAGCTCCCAAACCAACAGCTGAGCCAGTTGCAGCTAAAATAAAACCCAGCTTGGAGCTCCAATTACTTCTTTCATCCATTCGAAATTCTCTTTTTCTTATCCACGTGTTAGTTAATAAAAAACAAAAATGAAACAAGAATTCAAAACTCTTTTCTTATTGAAAAGAATATATGTAAGAGTTTTGATAAACAATGGCTTGAGTTTAACTGTTAGATAAAGCAATTTCGGAGATTTGCCAACGAATTATCCCAAATGGACTCATTAATCAGGAATATTTGTATTTTTTGTCTAAATAACAGATAAGATCTGAAAAAAAGGATGTTCTAAGATGACAGAACTAAAGATTGATGCCGAATTAGATACTCAGGGCCTTAAATGTCCTATGCCTATGCTTAAGACTAAGAAGGCTCTAGCAAAAATGGAAAAAGGACAAATTCTGAAAATTTTAGCGACTGATCCTCATGCTGAAACTGATTTAAAGCAGTTTTCGGAACAGACAGGACATGTCTTTCTTTCTTCAGAAAAGTCTCCTGACGGTGTGTACACCATTTTGATGGGACATAAATAAACAATATCAATGAAGGTCAACTATGCAGCAAGCCCAGGAAAGAAAACTAGAGCTGGAATCAGGCTCAGTAGAGACTATTGAAGCCATTCTTTCGCACGATGTGGTCAAGAAAGCGTTGGAGATGGCCAGACTTCAGGAGCCTTATTGTATTGAAGAGCAAATTGAGATCTGTGAAGTTCCTGCGCCTCCCATGAAAGAAGTTCACAGGGCCGAGCTGATTAAGGAAAAAATGAGGGCTTACGGCCTTGAAGCAGAACTTGATCCTGTAGGAAATGTTATCGGAAGATATAAAGGAATAGATCCGGAAGCTCCATTGTGCGCGGTTACGGCACACTTGGACACTGTTTTTGGCGAAGATGTAGACGTGAAAGTCCGCCGTAAAAACGGCCGTTTGTATGCTCCGGGGATTTCTGACGATACTCGTGGTTTAGCTGATATGCTGCAGGTCATTCGTTGCTTGGTCAGCAACAATATAAAAACAAAGGGAGATATTCTCTTTGTAGCCACTGTCGGTGAAGAGGCTGAGGGAGATCTTAGAGGCGTTAAACGTCTGTTCTACACCTCCGGGATTCACATTGACGGTATGCTGGCTTTGGATTACGCTGATCCCGGAAGATTGTTATGGGGTTCGACAGGTTCGAAACGCTACAAAATCGAATACATGGGCCCCGGTGGCCACAGTTTTCTGAATTTTGGTGAATATCCCAGCGCAACTCAGGCCTTGTGCAGAGCCGGGGCACTCCTGGCAAATCTCGAAGTCCCGAAGAATCCCAAAACCACCTTTACAATCGGAACCATGCAGGGCGGTAGCACGGTTAACTCTATTGCCGAACGTGCTGAATGTGAAATTGATTTGAGAAGTTCTGATAACAAAACACTTTATGCCTTAGTTGATGCTGTTTTACCTTTGTTTAGCAAAGGTGCAGAACTTGAAAATGAACACTGGGGTATTCAGGATGAGTCAATAAAAGTTAAATGTAAAGTGACTCCTCTGGGACATCGTCCTGCGGGAACACAATCAGATTCCTCGCCGGTTCTTCAAGCAGCCGGAGCAGCAATGAAGGCGTTAGGAATTGAGCTGACCCAGTATACCTGTGCATCAACTGATCAGAATGTTCCGATGTCGATGGGAATTCCTTCCACAACTTTAGGAACAGGAGGCAGGGAAGGGTTTAACCATTCTCTGAATGAGTGGTATGAACCGCTGCGTTCATATGAAGGACCCCAGTTAGCATTGTTGACACTACTTGCCTTAGTCGGCTTGGAAGGAGGACCACGTCCAATGCTGAAGATCTATTCCGGTCAGTCACAACATCACGGAAGCTCGGCTCTTTAGTTATTCGCGGAACTGTTTACAGGCGTATCTTGGGATTGACCCGGTACGCCTTCAGTTTTTGTTTTACTTGTTTCCATTAAAACAATGCTTTCCAGAATATCACCGGAGGAAACATCTGAATTTGGACTTTGTGCCGGAACATCTTTTGTAAAGAAATCAACGAGGTCAACCTGTGTCTGAATTTTCTTCATACTTTGCAGAAACAGCTGTTCATTGAGTTTATCCAATGCAACCGCTTCGCCCTGGAATGTGTAATCGAACCTTGGGATTTCGAATACAGCCTTCTTATTTTCAGAATATTGGTCATCAGCGAAAAGACCGGAATGTACATACAAATCACCTTCAACAATTTTTGAAGAGATTTCCTGTCCTGCTTTATTTCTTAAAGTGATTCGGAATTTTGCAAATTTTCTTTCAGTTAGACGAATTGCACCTAGGTAAGGAAGAAAACGCATTCCCAAGTTTTCCATGGTGTTGGAAGCTTCCACGTAAACATCTCCATCCAGCCCACGGTCAGTAATGAGGGCAATCCCCGTTTCTTCGAAAAGCTGCGAGATTTGTTTTTTGAAATTATCTTCAAAGAACCAGGCCGCACTGTTTTCGATAACTCCTTCTGCTGAAGTATCTATGCCTTGCACGATGTAGCGTGTTTTAATTGAAAGATTGAGAGGAACCGCCGGTTTTTTAAGTTCTTCCCGATAGACATAGTTAGTATCTTTTGGAAACCAACCATGTTTTGGAGTCCCGATAGAGATACCTGTTGAAGCAACACTCAAAAATGTGCAACCGGACATTGCCCATGTACAAGCAAGTAGCATTACGAGGAGTGTTTTCTTCATGGAACAGTAAAAAAATAAGGCATCTGAAAAGACGCCTTATTTTACTAAAACTCGTATTTTTTTAATACAAGATTATTTTCGGGTTAGTACAAACCGATGAACTTCCACCAAGCCATACCAATAGTCAACCAAATGACGACGTTGATAGTACAGATGATGAAGCCGTTTCTCCACCACTCAGCCTGAGAAACATAACCTGCGCCGAAGTAAACCGGACCGCAGCCGTTACCGTAGTGAGTAAGGGAGATCGGGCAGTTTGCAAAGAAACCGAATGCCAATGCAACGAGAAGACCCGGTACACCGCAAGCTGCAGCAACAGCGATAAACGCTGCGTACATAGCGGAAATACGAGCTGTTACAGAAGCGAAGCAATAGTGTGAATATATATATATCAGCGATATTGCGACGAAGGAAGCAATCCAGCCCATGTTAGCAGCAGCAATCATGCCGCCGATAAGTTTGGCGATCCAAGCAATGAAGCCGGATTTAGCCAGAGCTGTAGCCAATGCGACCAAGCCGCCCATCCAGAACATAGCATCCCAAGCACCTTTTTCAGCGAGGATGTCTTTCCATTCGAGAACTTTGAACAGAAGCATAATAGAGACAGCCATCATAGCAACAGGAGTTGCGCCGAGCTTTGTCCAGCTACCTGTAGCCCAAAGAATCAAGCATAGAACGAAAACAACAGCCAGAACTTTTTCTTGTAAGGACATTGGGCCCATTTCTCGGAGCTGATCTTCCGCAAGCTGGTGAGCATTCGGAATTGCCTTAATTTCCGGAGGAGAGAGCTTCATCATGACCAAAGGAACCAGGAACAGAGAAATCAGTCCAGGAACGATAGCGGCCATAGCCCAACCCATCCATGTCACTTCTACATGCAATGTGCTTTCTGCTAAACCAACGCACAACGGGTTACCTGCCATAGATGTTAAGAACATCATACAAGTGACAGCGTCCGTGTGGTAACCGACCTGCATAAGATATTTACCGATCTTGCCGGCTGTAGGTCCGGGAGAAGAACCGAAAGCGTTACTTAAAGACTGGACGATAGGATAGAAAACGCCACCACCACGGGCAGTTGCAGAAGGCATAGCCGGGGAGATGATTAACTCTGAAAGAGCAATTGAATAGCCCAAAGACAGAGAAGAACGTCCGATGTATTTGATGATCACAAAAGCAATTCTTCTGCCGAAGCCTGTCTTAATAAAGCCGCGGGATAAGAAGAATGCGCAAACGATCAGCCAAATCGTACCGTTGCCGAAGCCCATTAAGGCTTCACTAGTTTTGAGAACGCCGGTTACTGCGCAGAAAGTCAATGCCAGGAATGCAACTGCACCCATGGAAATTGGCTGGAGAATAAATCCTGCGATAGTAGCAGCGAATATGGCAAATAGATGCCATGCCTTAGGTGTCAAACCGGCCGGTGTAGGACAAAGCCATACAATGAGGCCTAACCCAAGGACAATGATCCAATTCCGTAATGTTTTATTCATTTTTGTGTCCTGATAGGTTTGAGATTGTCACGAATCGAAAAAAAATTAACAAATCGCAACAATCGACAATCTACTCCTGACGTTAGAAATTAGCTACATTTTTTGGATTAAGTAATAGTACTAATGAAAGTTAAATTTCGCAGGATGTGAGGATTCATTACCAGTGTTAATCGAGCGTACAAGCCTTGGCTACTAGATAATAAGAATGTTTTTACGAGGCCAAAAGGAATGGAGAAAATCTATCCCCAAAAAAATGGATAGGTAAAAGTCCCTATTAATCGGTGGTGAGCAAAAAACTATTTGAAGTAATGAAATGTTTTCGTTTTAAAACTTAACGGGGAATTTTTTAAAGGAAGAAAGAAAAATTGGCGGAGTGGACGGGACTCGAACCCGCGACCCTCGGCGTGACAGGCCGATATTCTA
>CANTYJ010000062.1 GCA_947854175.1 uncultured Turicimonas sp.
TTGACCAAATCTTCAATCCTTAAGATATGCTTCTATCGTAAAGGAACGGCAGTGTCTTCACTGCCGTGTGATAGGATGTCTACTTTCATTGAAACTCATTTGATAGATACTGTTATGAGCTCTTTTTACGGAAAGCCTCATTCCATCGGAGCTCATAGGTCTTTTTGATTTTTTTCTTACCAATGTAAAAATTTCTAATTTAAACAGCTGGATTAATTCTTTAGTTCAAATTATTAAGGCGATCACTATGGATCGCCTCTATTTTTTATCTTGGGATTAAGGTTGTGATTTCTTTTACTTTTGACAACCGAAACTAATCTTTTTGATTAGCTTTAGTTAGATGATAAACCTGAAACTTTTAACTTTAAATTAGCATTTGTTCCTATATCGTCACCGTTATTTAATACTTTTATCCGTCAAGAATTGACTTAATTTTTTTAGAACGGCGGAAACAAAATAGCTATTTCAGTGATCTTCATACGTCAATTGCGCCATGCTAACAACTTCTTGATTACACTAAACAGCTGTCTAATGAAGCCTTAGGAAGTTCATAATGCAACTGATCGTTGTAACCGGATTATCCGGAAGTGGAAAATCAATTGCTTTAAAACAACTGGAAGACAGTGGATTTTATTGCATAGACAATTTACCGGGAACCTTCTTGGAAGAAATCATCATCCATTTAAAGAAGATTGGACGCCACCGCATAGCAGTCTCCTTGGATTCCAGAAGCGATCTTGCTATGGATGATTTGCAGGCTTGTCTGGCTGATCTTGCTGAGAAAGGAGTCGACATCCGGGTTTTGTGCCTTACTGCTTCGAATGATTCTTTGATTCAACGATATTCTGAATCTCGGCGTCAGCACCCTCTATCTCAGAAACCGGATGCAGAGCCCGAAACTTTGGTAGAAGCTATAGAAAAAGAAAGAGAGCTTCTTGCTCCTTTCCTTCCTTACAGTCATCTAATCGACACCACAGGACTGCTCCCAAATACGTTACGCTATTGGGTCAGAAAATTTGCGGATGCAAAAGAAGATTCCTTAATTTTGACCTTTGAATCCTTCGGTTTCAAAAGAGGGCTTCCGTTGGCCAGTGACCTCGTTTTTGATGTTCGATGCCTCCCAAATCCTTATTGGGAAGAAAATCTTAGAGCTTTCACCGGAAGAGACAAGCCTATTATTGATTACTTGGAAAAATTCTCAGAAGTCCAGTCAATGGTTGATGACATTGATAACTTTGTTACCAAATGGCTTCCTAAATATCGTGCGCAAAACCGTCACTATCTGACCGTCTCTATTGGCTGTACAGGAGGACAACACCGTTCTGTTTATATCGCTGAAACCTTAGCCCGAAGATTTAAAGAAAGATACGAAGGAATTGTTCTACGACACAGAACATTGGATGCACTGTCATCTTCAAAGAAATAATTCCTCAAAAATAACCTTTTTGACCGGAGTTGGAAGACCAATACTTTTCAAATCAGATACAGAAAACCAACCTCCTTCTCCTGTTTCATTCTTTTCTTCCGGCTCCATCATTGCAAGGCGAGCTTGAAGTTTATAGTGGCTGAATTCGTGATAGATAGTTTTCTCAACGAACGCATCTGACGGTTTTGTTTCAGATTCCGGGAAGCTCCAAAGTCCTTTCCATACGCCTTTCCCGTTTCGTTTTTCTAGCCAGACGCAATTGTCCTTTATAAAAACTTTCCAATAAATAATCCTTGTCGGTTTTTCCTTTCCTTTCTTCTTAACAGGATATTGGAGAACTTGATTATTTTTAAAAGCTAGACATTCTTCTGAAACCGGACACATTGTGCATAAAGGATCCTTTTGGGAGCAAACCATAGCTCCTAAATCCATTAACCCTTGTGAAAAAGCTCTCCCATCAGATTCCGGAAGATTTTTCTCTGCCAGTCGCCAAAGAAGTTTTTCAAATGAGACCGTCCCATACTCCTCGTTAACGGCAAAGAAGCGGGAAAATACTCGTTTTACGTTGCCGTCTAACATTGGAGCAGGCTTATTGGTCACTGCACTTAGAATAGCGCCTGCGGTGCTTTTACCAATACCGGGAAGTTCCATTAACTCGTTTAATGTTAACGGAAACCTGCCATCGAACTTTGCGATGACGATCTTGGCACATGCATGCAGATTTCTTGCTCTTGAGTAATAACCTAATCCTGACCAAGCAGCCATTACTTCATCTTCTTCTGCATCAGCCAAATCCTTAACCGTTGGAAAAAGCTGCATAAATTTTTCAAAGTAAGGAATGACCGTCTTGACCTGAGTTTGCTGCAACATTATCTCAGCCAACCATCGACAATAAGGATCATGACTGTTTTGCCACGGCAGATTATTTCTTCCGTACTGTTTCTGCCAAAGAATTAACTCGTCAGTCCGGAATTTATGCGATTCAGTCTTCATTAACGCTTCTGGCAATTCGGACAAAAGAAAGTAGAGCGACCGTTTTGAACAATTTTTTTAATGGGACTGCCACATTTTTTGCAAGGCAGACCTTCTCTACCATAGACATTATTATTCAGAGTGTAATAGCCTTGTGAACCGTCTGAAGATACAAAGTCCTTTAGCGTAGAACCACCAAGCTCAATGGAGGCCTGGAGCACCTCTTTAATGCTATCAACGAGCTTGCTTATTCTTTTTAAAGAAATCTTGTTAGCCTTTGTTGTCGGTCGAATTCCCGCCAAAAATAAAGACTCTGAGCAATAAATATTCCCAACTCCTACGACGTGTTTTCCGCTTAATAAAGCTTCCTTGATCGAACCTGTACTTTTTCTCAATTCTTTATAAAAAGTTTTCGGGTTGAAGTCTTTCGTCAAAGGCTCCACTCCTAACTTAGTTAGCTCAGGCATAGACAAAGCTGAAGCAAGAGAAGGTTTATAAATCATGAATCCGAAACGCCTTGGATCGCGATACCTAACCAACAAATCACCGAAAAGAAGATCAATATGATCATGTTTAGACACTTCGGCATCTGTCTGTTCATATACACGGAGTGTTCCTGACATTCCTAGATGAGACAAAAGAGTGCCTTTGTCAAAAATCCATATGAGATATTTGCCTCTTCTCCGGATATCAATAAGAGTTGCCTCGGACAGAAGTTCATTCAAGTTTTCAGGAGCAGGTTTGCGAAATCTTGTTTCCCTAACAACAGCACCCGTACATTTCTTTCCTCTGACTCGTTTTACGAGACCAAGACGAGTAACTTCTACTTCAGGTAATTCAGGCATATCTTTACAGGTAATAAAAAGAGAATCCCAACGGTCTGAGATTCTCCATCAATTCATAAGTTCGTGAAGGAACGATTAGTAATTTTCTTTTACAGCAAAAATAAAGTTCAGCAAAATTGCTGCCAAAGTTGCCGTTCCGATTCCGCCAAGATTAAATCCGCCGATTGCTAAAGAGAAGTCTCCCGTTCCAACAATTAAGGTAATTGCTACTACGATAAGATTACGAGTAGAGGATAAGTCAACTTTGCTTTCGACCCAAATTCTTGCACCTGCTGCTGCGATAAAGCCGAATACCACAACGGAGACAGCACCAAGAAGAGGACCAGGAATACTTTGGATAACAGCACCAAATTTTGGAGAGAAGCCCAACAGAATGGCAAAACAGGCCGCAACAGGGAAAATCAACGTTGAATAAACACGGGTTGCCGCCATGACACCAATATTTTCACCGTAGGTCGTAACACCGGGACCGCCGGCAAAACCAGCCAGAATAGTGCCAATACCATCTCCCAAAAAGGCCCTTCCGATATATCCGTCCAGGTTTCTGTGTGTCATCACGTTCACCGCTTTGATATGTCCTAAATTTTCAGCAACCAAAATAACGACTACCGGTACGATCAGTACGATTGCATCCATATCAAATACAGGGGCAGTAAATTTAGGAACGCCTAACCAGGAAGCATTGGAAATTACTGAAAAATCTATCGGCTTACCCATACCAAGGACATTTGCCAGCATAAAGTAAAGTCCGTAACAAACAATAATTCCGATGATCATCAGAAGCTTTTGTAAGAAGCCTTTCAAATAAACAGCAACCAGACCGATTATCAATAAGGAAGCACTGGCATACCAGTGATCAAATGAAGTTGTTCCCATTCCTTTAACTGCAACCGGTGCAAGATTTAAACCAATGACCATCACGATGGCACCCGTCACAACAGGCGGCATTAACTTTTCAATCCATGCCACTCCGGTTTTCATCACGATTAGGCCAATTAATGAATAAACGATACCGCAAGCAACCACACCGCTCATTGCGATTCCGATATTAGGATTTGGACCGGAGCCCGAATACCCGGTAGCTGCGATTACTACTCCGATAAAAGCAAAACTGGAGCCTAGATAGCTGGGAACATGGCCACCGACAATGAAGAAAAATACAAGGGTACCGATACCGCTCATTAAAACAGCGACGTTCGGATCTAAGCCCATCAGCAAGGGAGCCAGAACAGTTGAACCAAACATAATAACAACGTGTTGAATACCCATTGCTAAAGTTTGTGACAGAGGTAGTCTTTCATCTGGCGCAATTACGCCCTCTTTTTTCAATTTCCATGTGGGAAAAAAATTATTAAACATAATTGGTGTCGTAGATTGTTTTATCAATATTCCAATTCTAGAAGGTTTACTAATATCTTTTCGCTCTCCTTTATAAGTTGGCTTGATTTTTAATGTTGATAAATAATTTCAGAAATGGTCCCATATTCAAATGGTTAAAGATATTTTTACAAAGCAATTCATTGGATTACACGGAACTGTTTAAGCAAATGTTTTAAAATTCCGTTTTTTGATTTATATCGATGGGATAGAGATGGCTCAAACGAGTCCGCAAATTAGAAAAGAGGTTGAGAAAAGGCGCACCTTTGCGATTATTTCCCACCCTGACGCAGGTAAAACGACACTCACAGAAAAATTGCTGCTCTTTGGTGGAGCTATTCAAATGGCCGGTGCCGTCAAAGGCAGAAAAGCAGCCAAACATGCAACAAGTGACTGGATGGAGGTTGAAAAACAACGTGGTATTTCCGTAACCAGTTCCGTTATGCAGTTCCATTACAAAGACCACGTGATCAACTTGCTGGACACTCCGGGACACGAGGACTTCTCCGAGGATACCTATCGTGTTTTAACAGCCGTTGACTGTGCAGTAATGGTTATTGATGCAGCCAAGGGTGTTGAAGCTCAAACCATTAAGCTTCTGGAAGTTTGTCGCCTAAGAAATACTCCAATTATCACCTTTATCAACAAACTAGACCGAGAAGTCAAAGATCCGATCGAATTACTTGGTGAAATTGAAAGCGTCTTGAAGATTGATTGTGCTCCGGTCACCTGGCCTATCGGTATGGGTAAAACATTCCGCGGCGTTTTTTCATTACTTGATAACAAACTGAACAGGTTTACGCCCGGCGGTGAGAAACTGACTAAAGACGTCGAAACTATCAACGGATTGGATAATCCCCGTCTGGATGAATTATTTCCTCTTGAGATGCCTTATGTCAGAGAAAGTATTGAGTTAATCCAGGGAGCCAGCGAACCTTTTTCTCTCGAAAGATTCCTCGACGGTTCTCAAACACCGGTCTTCTTTGGGTCCGGCGTTAATAATTTCGGTGTAGAAGACGTCCTTCAGGCTCTGGTCAATTGGGCTCCGATTCCTCAGCCTCGCGACGGCGGTGTCCGAATGGTTGAACCAGACGAATCAAAGTTCACAGGATTTGTCTTCAAGATCCAGGCTAACATGGATCCGAAACACCGAGACAGGATTGCTTTCTTCAGAGTTTGTTCCGGTCGCTATCAGCCCGGCATGAAGGTTTATCACGTCAGAGACGGAAAAGACATGAAAATTCCGAATGCGTTGACCTTTATGGCCAATGACCGGGTCAAAATGGAAGAAGCCGTTGCCGGAGACATTATTGGTATCTACAACCATGGTCAATTGCATATCGGCGACACTTTAACTGAAGGTGAACGATTAGGCTTTACCGGAATTCCGTATTTTGCTCCGGAGTTATTCAGAGCGGCTCGTTCCAAAGATCCTTTCAAAGCCAAACAGCTTCATAAAGGTCTCAAAGAACTGGGTGAAGAAGGAGCGATTCAGGTTTTCGAAGATGAGCTGGGCAATCTCTATTTAGGTGCTGTCGGTCCATTACAGTTTGAAATTGTGGCTCAACGACTGGCAACCGAATATAAGGTGGATGCTATATATGAAAACACCAACGTTTCGACTGCCCGTTGGCTGACATATCCTGATGAGAAGACCAAAAAAGATTTTGAGAATGAACAAACATTGCGTTTGGCCAAGGATGCTGACGGCAATACCGTTTATCTCGCCACAAGCATATACAACCTTCAAACTACACAAAAACACTGGCCTGATGTTGAGTTCCACACAACCAGAGAGCACGGTCAAAAACTGAAACACAATGCCGTGGATATAGTGTAAAGGATAGCTTATCTCTGTCTGAGGACCCGATGGGTCCTCTTATTATTTAAACGGCGATAAAACCCGATCAAGAATTCCATGCAATTTTGCGATGGCAACTCCATAATTGACCATGGGTACTTTGGCCTCTTTACAAACGTTTTGCCGATACAGCATTGCACGTCTATTAATCATGCAAGCTCCACAGTGGACAACCAACTTGTATTTGCCGACATCTTCCGGAAAAGAGTTACCTGTGTACCATTCAAAATTCAGTTTTCCACCAACATGCTTTTCCAGCCATTTCGGAATTTTGACTCTTCCGATATCCTCTGCCTGACAAACATGTGTACAGGCTTCGGCAATCAAAACGCTGTCTCCTTCTTTTAAAGAGTCGATCGCGTTTGCTCCGGCTACCAATTCTTCGAGGTGTCCTTTTTGACGAGCCATCAGAATGGAGAAAGACGTTAATTTAATGTCTTTTGGAACAATCTCATTGGCTTGTTTAAAGACCTGACTGTCTGTTACTACAAGCTTTGGTTTTTTAACAAGATTATTCAGCTGATTTTTTATTTGGTTTTCTTTTGCAATTATTCCGATTGCACCGGCGTCCAAAGTATCTCTGAGTGCTTGGACCTGAGGCAATATCAGCCGCCCTTTCGGAGCTGCTGTGTCAATAGGAACACAAAACAGAACGGTTTCACCTTCTTCAACCAAATCCCGCAAAAGAGGAGCTTCTTCAAATGCTTTTGGCGCAAGTTTCGTTATCTCCTCCCTAAGCTCATCGAACCCTTCTCCGGTTTTAGCACTGATAGAAAAAACTTTTTGGCCTAGTCGACTTTCAAGCTCTTCGAGCGTGTCTACCGAAGACCTCTTTTCATCAATTTTGTTGATGGCAAATATAAATTGAGTTCCTAAGTCCCGAAAACCTTTAATCAGTCTCTCTTCATATTCAGAAAGCGGTTGACCTGAAACAGTAAGAATGATGGCAATATCAGTTTTTGCCATGACTTCTTTCGTCTTCTCGATTCTTAATTTCCCCAACTCACCTACATCATCAATTCCTGCCGTATCAATCAACATGACGGGTCCGAGCGGGAGAATCTCCATCGCTTTGTAAACGGGATCCGTGGTTGTTCCGGCTACATCGCTTACCAATGCTGTTTTTTGCTTTGTCAATGTATTGATGAAACTCGATTTTCCGGCATTTCTTTTTCCGAAGATACCGATATGGATACGATTGCCTTTTGGAGTTTGGTTTAAATCTGCCATTTGAAGTTTGGTTTTAAAACTAAGGTCTATTTTTTGAATTTGGTAGTTTAAAGAGTTTAAGCCTTATTTAGAGTGACTCTGAAAGAAAACACTCAAACACTGAAATTTCGTGAATAGCCGCTTGTTATCTAGAGCAGCCTTGGTTCAATGCAAATTTCTTTCAATTTTTGTAGTTGCTATCTTATTGTTAAGAATATTCTGCCATTCAATCTTCGTTAATTAAATAGGCACAACCGTTTCCCGGCGTCTTCCTCTTTTCCTTTACAAACTTTAGTTGATAGTTAAGAGACACCTGATATCAATAATTATTGAAATCGAGATCATTCTGCTCCGTTCAAACATACAAAAAGATGCCTAGATTTTTTCAAACTTCGGCATCAAAGATAACGAATAATCTAACTTTCAGTTAAGGAACCTTGTACACAAAGTTGTGACATCCACCACAGTAGTTAACGCCTTCTTTATGACCTTTGTGACACTCTGAACATGGCAATGCTCCTTCGTGTTGCCCGTGAGGATTGGTTTCATACTTGCCATCTGTCTTTTTTATCATTACAGCATAATCTCCGTGGCAAGAGGCACAAACATCCAAATCACCTGACTGTTTAAGTTTGTTGTCAGAAGTATGACAGGCTTCACACTTCATTCCTCTGGAAACATGTCTATCAGCCAAATATGGACCCTGCTGGGCCTGTATATTCAGACCAAAAAAAGCCAATGTCAGAGCAATAATGGGTAATAGTCTCATAACACTAATTCCATGAGACGGGCCCCTGCAGGCCCGTCCGGCTAATTATTTAGATTAAAGGTTAGTATCAGGAAGCTTGGCAACATTCTTACCAACATGGCGACCGTAAACCAGACATTCTGTTAAATTGCCACCACCTTGATAAACAAACTTGAGAGCAGATGCAATTTCACCAACACTGTAAAGACGAGGAATCGGAGTGCCATCCCATGTAAGAACTCGTCTATCAGCATCTGCCAATAAACCACCTTTAGTGTTAGGGCCGCCGGCTACTAAAGGCATTGCATAGAACGGTCCTTGCTGAATCTTTCCGAGAGTAGCGGGTCTGCGGCCAAAGTCAGCGTCTTTCTTTTCGTCACAGAATTGATTGAATTTTTCAACTGTCTTGACCAGATTTTCAGGAACCATACGGTCTTTATTTTCAGGATGGTTCTTAATGAGTTTTGCCAAATCTTCAATCGTATCTGCCTTCAAGATAAGGCCGGAGGCGACTGGTTTTTCATTCTTGGCATCCCAATCAACAAACCCATATCCTACTGTTGAAATTCCCAGTCCAACCAATGGTTTCGAGGTACGGAGTTTTTCATCAAAGATCATCCAAGAGGGAGTTCTTGGATAAGACAATGAATTTATGTCGAAGTTAACAGCGGCTTTGTAGAAAAAATAGCGGCTCGGATTATCTGTAATCTTGGTTTCTGCTTCATAGCGGTTACCGAAATTATCAACTACGATAGAGTTGGCCGAACCAACAGCCGGAGTAATTGAACCCAAACGCATTCCGTTATGTCTGACTTGTGTCGGGACAATTAAGCGGGCAGCGGATTTTCCTGCTTTTTGTAAGCCGGCACCAACTGCTTGACCCATTGCAATACCATCTCCAGTATTGGAAGTTGTACCGTAGAAAGCCCAACCGTCAACGCCCGGACCTTCCAAGAATGCCTGACGCATCGGTTTGCTGTATTCATAGCCGCCAGAGCAAAGAACTACTGCTTTTTTAGCGCGAACATAATAGGGTTTACCGTTCATTGTTCCCACTACACCGACTATTTCCCCTTTGGAATTCTTTAATAATTCAACTGCTGGTGTTTCCCAAAGTACTTTAATTTTATCGCCTTGTTTTTTTACGCCTTCTTCCAAGCAAAGCCAGAATGCTTCACCTGAGCTTGTTTCTTCTTTTGGTTTACCATAAGAAACCTGATTGAAGTTCTTCATGCGCTTCGTATAAGTTGCACGGTAAGCGTTATAACGACAGTCTTTTGCCCCCGGGAATCCTGGGAATGAAGCTTTATCGTATCCGGGTTGGCTTCCACCGATAAAGGCAGGATCCAAGGATTGCATGAACTCTAAATTGGATGGGGAGTAATCTGCCCAAATCTGAGCAAGACCTTCAGAATATTCAGGAATTTCACCTTCTTCTTTCCAAGGAATATTTTCACCGGAGAACATGGCCTGAGCATAATCCTTCAAGGCTTTTTTATCACCGTCTTTGAACGGACAGTGGAAAATACCGCCTGACATACGGGTATTGCTGATATGCTTATTCTGAGGATTCTTTTCAAGAACTACGACATTGGCACCATTTTGTGCTGCAACGATAGCTGTTGTTGCACCAGCACCACCGAATCCTACAATTACAACATCTCCTTCAGCGTCCCATTTTTGAGGCAACTGGCCTACGGCAGCAGCCATAACCGGAGTTGATGCAATAGCAGTTGCTGCAACTGCAACAGAGCCTTTAATAAAATTACGGCGAGAAGAAACTAAAGATCTGGACATTATTATCTCCTTGGTTAACCGGGCTATCTTTCCCGTGTTTTAATAAGGAAATTTTAATTTGGCCGAGACAACTATCTCATGATACAAAGGTATCTTGACAACCTTAAAATTCAAATCCTAGAATTGAAGATTGTCGTTTGAGTTTTTTGACATTGTTTCAACAGCCATCCTTGCAAAGACCACCGCACTATTGAGTCCGTTGCCGCCTAGCCTGTTTCTACCGTGAAGATTTCCGATGATCTGTCCACAGGCGTATAGACCCCTGATTGCTTCACCATCAACATTTAATACCATGGCATTCTTATCGATACAAAGACCTCCTAATGTCGTATGGATACGAAATACTACTTTAACAGCCCAATAAGGCGGCTGATTTAATAAACCTTTATTTTGAAGTTTCTTGGCTGATTTTTTCAGGCGATCAGCATTCAAACCCAAACACTCTGCCAACTCATCGAGGCTATCTTTTCGCCATGCCAATCCACTGTATAAACCTCGATATAAGTGTTTTCTGCGCATTAGATCAACGCTTTCAACGGCTTTTGAGTCTGCAATCGTATAACAATGCTTTATCTGTTTAGCTTTGTATTTTTCAAAGATGTTTGAGCGAGGACTTGTCTCTTCTACGAAGCGATCTCCATTTTCATCTACAAAAATGATTTTCCCCGGGTCGTAATCTAAACGAACCGGATCGGTAATCCTTTCATCTCCACCGGGAACGCATTCCACAAACTGCAAATTTTGAATTTTTGCTCCAATTTTTTCAGCAAGCGGCAGGAGATCTCCGGTTGCTCCCGGATGAGAATCCGTACCTAATCCAAAAAAATTTTCTGAAGATCTTTTTAAAAGTTCTTTATTAGCCCCGAAACCGCCGGATGCGAGAACCACTCCTTTCTTTGCTCTGATCTCATAACGCATCCCGTGTTTTTCAACGAGTACTCCGATAATTGCTTCCGAGGATTCATGCCGTAATAATTCTATGACTTTAGAAGAAGTTCTTATATCCACATTATTTTTAAAACAATTATTAGTGAGTACTTGGATATAGCCTGTGCCGGAGGGCATCAAAGGTTTATATGCTCTGTTCCATAAACTTCCATAAATATGGCGTGGTGCAGGCATAAATTTAACTCCTTGAGCTTTCAACCATTCCAAGGATTCACCACTTTTTTCAGCTAAGACAGATACAACTTCTTTATCTGAAAAACCTCCGCCTGATTCAAAAATTTGTTTTTTAAATAACTCAATACTATCTGTTCCATTTCTCTTGGCTTCCTCTGTAACAGCATTGAAGTAACCTCCAGACTTAAGAGAATCGCCTCCTAAAAAAGACATTTTTTCCAGAAGGATAACTGTTAAACCTTTTTCTCGGCATGAAACAGCTGCTGTAAGCCCTCCGATCCCTCCACCAACTACCACCACATCAGTTTCTTCATCTTTAATCCGATTCTGGCTGAAAACCAATGAGGTATTCATTAATAAAGAAATTCCCAACAAAGCCCGTCTCTTCATTAAAGACTCCCGAAGCTCTTTAGTTCATTTATAAAACCAGCCAGTTCTGCAGCATTTTTGACATCTAACTTTTCGTAGACCGCTGCTCTTTGGGAACGTACAGTTTTTTCCGAAACTTCTTGCACCTCTGAAATACCTTGATTAGTCAGTCCTTTGGCAACTAAGCTGGCTATTTCTTTTTCGGTTTCTGTTAAAGCATTCCATTGTTTTTTCAGACTCCGGCCAAACTCTTTTTTCTTTCTTAGATCAATATTTATTGCTATTGCTTCTTTTATTTCTTCAACAAGCCGTTCCAAATCAGGTGGTTTAGTTAAAAAAGTTTTTGCTCCTTTTTGTACTGCTTTCACGGCCATATCGATATCGCCATGAGCCGACAAAAATATTATCGGGAGGTCAATATTTCTTTTAAGCATTTCATCCTGAAGTTCAAGACCTGTCATATTTGGCATACGAATATCAACGACAGCACAACCATCAATTTCTAAGTCATCTTTTGATAGAAAATCCGCCGCCCTGGAATAGCAAACAACTTCAAGACCTGCCCATCTTAAAAACGTCGATTGAGCAGCCAACACGGTTGGATCATCGTCAATCAATCTTACTTTCGGTCCTTTTTTGTTCATTATCCTCTCCAATGTATTTTGGTAATAAGAGGCTGACGGTCAGGCCTCCTCTTTTGTTTCTTTCAAATTCCAGATGGCCTCCGTTGGATTCTGCCATTGCACATGAAATAGATAGGGCCCAACCAAGTCCGTCTGCTTTGGTCGTATTGCCGATGACACCAAGATTTTGAACTTCCTGGTCGCTTAACTCTTTGCCATTATTTACGACTTTCACCTTCCATTGATGTCCGGCATCTTCAACATTAATAAGAACCTTCGGTCGTTTTGAAAAGACTGCAGCTTCTTCAGCATTTTTTATTAAGTTGGCGATAATAAATTCTGTTTCAAACCTGTCTGCTAAAACTTCACAATCGATATTTATTAAATTTGTTAAAAATTTACATGGATGCATAAGGATGGCTTTTCCAACAATCTGTTTGAGATTACAAACTTCGGGTGTTGAATTTCTAGTTTTTGCATAGGTTCTTAATTTGTCGATAATTACCGAGGAACGGCAAACCTCTGCATTAATCGCATCTAATAGTTCCCATGGGACATCAGTTTTTTGGGTCCAATCCTGCTGTTTAAAAAACATTTTTAAGCTACCTGTGTAATAAGAAATATTAGTTATCGGTTGCTTAATTTCATGCGCAAACATACTGGACAGCTGGGACACAATGCTCATTCTTTCTATGGAATCTAATTTCTTTTTATTAATTAATGCTTCCTTATGGAACCTTTCCATGTCGGACAAGGCATTTCTTAATTGAGACGTTCTTTTTTTCACCAAAAAATTGATGTAAAAAGAATGAGAAATCATCAATAAGAGAAGTGCCAGAACAAATAAAATTTGATAGGAATAGTGTGAAATAAAAGCTTCAAATGACCAAATATTGACAGGCTTAAATGGACCTATTTCAAGTTTTTTAAGAAGATTGTATGTAGGCACAAAGTCATTCGCGACTGTCCACTGAAAGTTTAGTTTCTCATTAGGCATTGTAAGCAGTGCTACAGCGACTTTCCTAGACACGGATGAAGAAACTCCCCGCAAGGAAGAAAAGACTGCATCAGGAAAAAGTTCGGTACTTTTAAGGCATCCCAAATGACTCTTTGATTCATTTAACACACGGAATTCATTTGAGGAAATCGCCCCCGATGCAATCAAAGATTCCAACTCACATGCTGCAAGAACCCCTACTTCGGCCATTCCTGCCCGAACTAAAGTAGACACGTCTGGAAAAACATGTTGCGTTTCCAAAATGTTAGAAAAGAAAGAGTCAGGATCTCCAAATGTAGTTAGCTCTGCTTTGGCAATTAACCAACCGGCGAAACTATCCTTAGAAGAAATAGCAACTGTCCTACCCTTAGCTTCTGAAAGATTGTGTATTTCACTGTTAGCAGGAACAATAATTGTGGAAGCAACCGTATGACCAACATCCGGTGAAGATTTTGGTTCTCTAGTTGCAACTTGGTGAGCACCGTTGGAATCCATCATCGAAACATAAGCTGACGCCGATGAAACCATGAAAGCCGGTTTATATTTTTTTATTCCATCTTCAATATGTTCAGGATCAATTTCTACAAACTTAAACTCAAACTCAGGAAGTGACTTAATGAGATGGTCAATAGTCGGAGAGTATGTGTATATATAAAACTCCGGAGAGAAAGTATCAATAAGAGCAATTGTCACCAATTGCTTGTTGTTATTAGCAAGACAAATGGAATTGATTGAGAAAAGCAGAGAAAAAACTGCACCGAAAATTAATCGACAAAACACGGAAGTCTCCTTCCCTTTAATTCTAGATTAGGAGAACTTATCCGGAAATGGAGACTTTCCCACGTATTGTTTTTAAGTTGGTCGAATTGCCAAGTTATACCGCATTCGGTTTTAGCTATGCTTTTAGAGAGCATAGAAAAAGGGGCTGTTGCAAAATTCACTCTTTGAAAGAGAATTTTGCCGGCCCTTTCTTCT
>CANTYJ010000063.1 GCA_947854175.1 uncultured Turicimonas sp.
TAGCGGGCGAGCTCGGGACTTTCACCCTATAGATTGCACTCATGCCGAGCACACAAAAAACCGCAGATTAACTGATCCACGGTTTTTAATGATTAAATCAACGCTTCAGACGATCAAAGTGCTTCACTTGCGTAATCCGCTAACCTTGAACGTTCTCCTCTTTGCATCGTTATATGTCCTGAATGAATCCATCCTTTGAAGCGGTCAACAACATAAGTCAGCCCCGATGAACCTTCTGTCAGATACGGAGTGTCGATCTGAGCAATGTTTCCTAAACATACGATTTTTGTTCCGGGGCCTGCACGGGTAATTAATGTCTTCATCTGTTTAGGCGTCAGATTTTGAGCCTCATCAATAATCACGAACTTGTTCAGGAAAGTTCTTCCTCTCATAAAGCTCATTGATTTAATTCGGATTCTGGAACGGATCAGATCATTCGATGCCCGGCGCCCCCATTCACTGTCATTAGCACTGCCACGATTCAAAACTTCCAAATTATCGTCAATGGCGCCTAACCAGGGCGTCATTTTTTCCTCTTCAGTACCCGGTAAGAAACCAATGTCCTCACCTACCGAAATGGTTGCTCTGGTAATGATAATTTCGTTAAAACGCCTCATTTCCATGGTTTGGGTTAATGCTGCAGCTAAGGCCAGAAGCGTCTTTCCGGTACCTGCTTGTCCCATCAAAGTGACAAAATCAATTTCCGGATCCATCAAAAGACTTAAAGCAAAGGTTTGCTCTCTGTTTCTCGCTGTAATTCCCCAAACGGAGTTTTTCTGGGAGAAATAATCAGGAAGCATCCGAACAACAGCGCTATTTCCTTCAACGGCTTTTACTTCTCCATAAAAAGGAGTCCCTTCGCCTTCATGCCATATAAATTCATTAACCAAAAAACTAGGGACTAATGGACCTGTAATCCGATACCACGTAAATCCGTCTTTCTGCCAAGATTGGAGATCTTTCCCGTGAGTTTCCCAGAAATCTGCGGGCAGATGCTTAGTTCCGCTATAGAGCAGGTCACTGTCTTCAATCATTTTGTCATTGAAGTAGTCTTCTGCATCAAGATTCAAAGCTGCTGCTTTTAATCTCATATTGATGTCTTTGGAAACCAGAATCACCTGTTCCTTTTCTTTTGTTTCTTTCAACCCTTTGACGACTGCCAGTATTTGGTTATCGGCCTTTCCGTCCGGCAACATCGGTAACTGGGTATTAAACGGGGTCGTCTGTACAAATAGTTTTCCCAGACATTCTTTATTACCGAGAACAGATAAAGGGATTCCCTCTTCAATCGGACCATCCAGGTGTTGCAAAATGGCGTCCAAAGTACGGCTGACCTGACGGGCGTTTCTAGCAACATCGGTCATGCCGCTTTTATGATTATCCAGTTCTTCCAATGTAATCATCGGCAAGTAAACGTCGTGCTCTTCAAACCTAAATAAACTGGTCGGATCGTGCAGAAGCACATTAGTGTCCAGGACATAGAGCTTCCGCCCTTCTGTAAGTCCGGCGATACAACGTTTATTCTTTAGTTTATGAGAAGGTTCTATAGTTCTCGCAGAAATAGTTTTCTTTGCCTCTTTAACAGGCCGCGTAACTTTTTCAGCAGCTTTTGCAGTTGCTTTTACTTCTTTAGCGCTGATTGGCATGGCTTCATCAGACTTCTGTTTGGCCTGAGTTTTTCGTGTCTTTTTTGTTGTTTTAGAAGGCTCAAGCTGTGTTGGAATATCTGAAATAATGGAGCCCGGTTTCTTAGGGGCAGTTGGTAATGGCATTCTTTTATGTCCTGAAATATTTATTTTTAGATGAAGTAGGCAGCAATAATAATTCCTACCATGGTGAAAGCCAGCCCAAGCTTGACGACCGTTCCGATAATCATCCCGAGCCAAGTAGCTATCCCGACTTTTCCGCTCTTTATCATGTCCTGGTGATCAATGAACTCTCCGATGGCTGCACCGATAAGCGGCATAAATAACAATCCCCACAGTCCTGTAAAAATGCCCACAAAAGTGCCTATCATCGAGCCGATAATTCCGAGCTTGGTAGCTCCTGCTTTTTTGGCACCCAGTGACTGAGCAACCCAATCAACAATTAATCCGATTACAGTGAGTACTCCAATCGTGATGATTGGTGTTACTCCGACTAATTGATAATCATCGATATAGCCAATCAGCCATGCACCAAGGAATATCATCGGCAAACCGGGTAGCGCCGGGATGATAGTCCCGGCCAAACCAATGACTATCAATGCAATAGCAATAATCCACAATAAAATACTGACCCACATAACTAATCCTGCTGCTGATATTCTTCCTGATAACCGTAGGCTTTGTTCTTAAATCTCGTATACTCACCTTCGAATATCATACCGACTGTTCCGGTCGGACCGCTTCGTTGTTTACCGATAATGAGTTCAGCATCACGCTCACTACCTTCAACTTTGTTATAGACCCAATCTCTGTACAAGAAAAGAATAACGTCAGCATCCTGTTCGATAGCACCTGATTCTCTAAGGTCACTCATCATCGGGCGTTTATCGGTTCTTTTTTCCAAATCACGGTTTAACTGTGACAAAGCCATCACGGGAACCCCGAGTTCCCGGGCCAAAGCCTTCAAACCACGTGAAATTGCACTCACCTCTGTTGCACGGTTTTCTGCGGCCGGCCCGGAATTGGCGGCCGTTGCCAGCTGAAGGTAATCAATAATAATGAGGCCTAACTTCCCGTACCTGCTTTTTAGTTTTCTGGCCCTTGAACGAATATTCATGATGGACAAATCACTGCCTTGATCGATTAGCAGATTCATGTCTTTCATTTGTTGGACAGCGCCATAAAAACGCCCCCATTGATCTGCATCTAAGCTCCCTTTTTTGAGGTTATCTTGCGGAATTTCTCCCATGCAGCTAATTAAACGGGTGGCAAGCTGATCGGCTCCCATTTCCAAAGAAAAAATACCAACGGGCAACCCGTCCAGTGCAACCTGTAGAGCAACATTCAAAGCAAAGGCTGTTTTTCCCATTGCAGGGCGGCCGGCAACGACGATTAGCTCTCCGTCATGCATTCCATCAGTCAACCTATCCAAATCGGCAAAACCTGTTCTTATTCCACGCATTTGCCCTTCAGGGATGGGATTGTCTCTAAGTTCCTTAAGCTGCTCTTCGAGCATCTTTAAGGCACCTCCAATTGACACAAATTCTCCTGAACTTCGGTTGAGTTCTTCAGAAATCGCCAAGACTTTTGCTTCAGCTTGGTCCAGAAGATCCTCTGCCTCTCTTCCTTCTGGAGAGAACGCTTCGGCAGAAATATCTGCACCAACTGCAATTAATTTTCTTCTTATCGAGCGATCTCTTAGAATTTCTGCATATCGGATAAGGTTGGCTGTACCCGGAGAGTAATCAGCCAGATGGTTAAGATATTCGATTCCACCGGTCTCCTTATCCAAATTCATCTCTTTGAGAGTATCTGCAACGGTAATGACATCGGCAGGATGGTCGTTATCTATTAATTTAACAATGTGCTCAAAAATTAAACGGTTCCCGTAGTCGTAAAAATCGTTTGCATTGATTTTGTCCGAAATGATATCGAGAGCACCGTTATCAACAAGAAGTGCGCCAAGGATACTATCTTCTGCCTCTTTTGAATAAGGCGGTAACTTTAGATCTTTTAGTTCCTCTGTTCCACTTTTTTGTATTGCCATGCCAATGTCTCCAATCTTTTTCTTGTTTTTTCTTTATTTCGAACGAGTCTGACTCTAGTCTAAACGAACATTTTAATTCTTCTGTTCAGGATCAAATTTCGTTACGGCTCTTGCTTTGCGATAAAAAATGCGTTATTCATCTTTTAGAGCATAGGAGAAGAATCTGACATTTTCTTTGCAAAATCCAGGAAATTTTGTTTACTTCCGACAAAAACCAGTGTGTCACCGCTTTCGACAGTCTCTTCCATAGATCTGCGATCGATGTCCAGAAGACACTCTTCTTCCGTGACGATACCAAGAATATTTTTAGTTGTTTTCTTGCGGACAGCTGCAATCAAAATCAATCCGAATCTGGAAAAATTCAAATTCCTATAAGCAGAGCCAAGAAATTTTCTCGGAGCACTAATTTTCGATACAAGATAATCATCCGTGATACCAAAAGTGGCCACCTCTGAATTGAAATTTAGTTCATTGGCTAAATCACCCGCAGCTCTTTTTTCCGGCGTCAGAATCCTTTCAATAGAAAACGCCTGCAAAATAGACTCGTGCAACTCATCAATCGCTCTGGCAAATATCCTTTTAACTCCACTTTTTTTCAGCAAAGCTACCGTTCTCAGGCTTGCTCTGAAATCTTCGCCGATAGCAACGATGGCTATATCAACATGCCTTAAAGGCAAAACATCCAGAGCACTTTTTTGTGCGCAATCGAGCAAATAAACCGAGGCCAGTTTGTCTTTAACATCTTCGAGATTACTTTGCCGGTTATCGACTCCCACAACCTCGTGCCCGAGCATACTGAGATTTACGGCGAGATTTTTACCGTAGCTTCCTAACCCAATGATAAGATATCTCATAGTTATTCCTAGTTAATAATGATGTTTTCCGGCGGATACTGCCTTTCAATTTCGCGGTTTGAACCAAAAGCGCCTATTAACAATGAAAGTAATCCAACTCGCCCTAAAAACATTGCCAAACATAACGTGTATTTCGAAGCCGATGAAAGCTCTGCAGTGATACCCATTGAGGAGCCAACTGTAAATAAAGAAGACATTACCTCAAAAATAATTGCTTTCATTGACATCTCCGGCTCTAAATAAACCAAAACGATGGTAAAGAAAAAGACCATCATCGTTGCAAGAAAAGCAACAGCATAAGCCCGTTGTACGATACTTAAAGGAATACTCCGGTTAAAAGCAGATGGTTCTTTATTGCCGGTTATCGTTGCCCGGAGACTGAGAAGAAGAACTGCAAAAACGTTAACTTTGATACCACCGGCCATTGACTGTGAAGAACCGCCGATCCACATCAGTATACAAACAATCAATACGGTCGCCGGCGCAAACTCTGCCGGATTAACTGATGCAAATCCGGTAGTCCTCGGTAGTATGGCATTAAAAATTGACTGAATCACCTGAGAGGAAAAACTCATATCTTTAAGCGTGCCGTTGTATTCTGAGATAAAGAACAAAACGGAACCAACGATAACTAGAACGACTGATGTTCTTAATACCAATCTGGTGTTTAAATCAAATCTGACGGTCCTATCTTTAATTTTGTTTTTAAA
Source organism: uncultured Turicimonas sp. (assembly GCA_947854175.1). Classification (GTDB taxonomy): domain Bacteria; phylum Pseudomonadota; class Gammaproteobacteria; order Burkholderiales; family Burkholderiaceae_F; genus Turicimonas. Next base: position 5,258 of record CANTYJ010000063.1, read on the forward strand.
AATTTTTGTGCTAATTCTGTTAACGACAATATCTTTGAAATTGATGAGAATCGGAAAGCCTATTGAACCTAGAAACATCAGAAGACTTATTTCCAAATAAAAAATCTGATTCCCGTAGAGCAAAATCGGATTAGATAATCCGTCTTTCAAATTTGAGAAACCTGCATTACAGAAAGCAGACATAGCATGGAAAAGAGAAAATATGACTTTATCCCCTGTTGTTGAAAACAATGTATCCGGAACGGAGAAATAGATTAGAACGGCTCCGATACTTTCAATTGCGACCGTAAAAAGAAGCATGTAAAGCAGCGTTGGAATTAAAGCATCCATGGATTTAGAATAAACCGCGTCACGGACCAGTAACTGGTTATAAATTGAAGCGCTACCGGAGTAGAAAATAGCAAAAACACTCGTGAAAGTTATTAAACCCAGACCTCCGATTTGGATTAGTATCGAAAGAATAAGTAACCCAAACGGAGTAAAAACCTGGGAAATATCCAAAGTTGACAAACCCGTAACGCAGACTGCACTCGTTGCTATAAAAAATGCGTCGGTATAGCTTATGGGTACCGTTGTGCTTTTGGGAAGCATAAACAAAAACGAACCAACCAAAATCACAAAAATAAAACTACCGGCCAATAAAATCGATGGATTCATCCTCCGTTTATGGGCCAAAGCTAAACACTTTGCACTCAGAAAAACTAAGGAGTAACTTACCAGCGAGATAAATAAGAAGTCCTGTCCGGTAAAGAAATCAATAACACCTACCCCTGTTGTCGGAACAAAAAATCCGATAGCAGAAATTAAGATAAGAATATTGACAAGCCACTTGAGCCAACCGGCCTCGAGAAAATATTTTCTAAAATCGAAAATCAAGGCAAGTACGACATTTAACGCAAACCAGGCCAAGCAAACATGGAGGCCAATCTCGATATTTTTAAGTTCACTGTTGGAACTGTATAAGCCGTAATATGATGCAACACCACTTAAAGCCGCCAGTGCGAACAATGCTGTCGTTACATTACAAAATATAAAAAGACATTTAAGTATACAGGCGGGGTCTTTTAATCTGTTTGAAGGTCTTACTGCATTTTGCCAAAGTGCTCGCTTAATACTACGTTCTATTCTTGTAAACTTCGTAGACATTTTCAGGCCTTTGTTTATAGGTCAAACTTAAAAAAGTATTGGGCCGGTAAATAAATCCTGAATCACCGGATTGCCGGTTGTTCGGCACTTTTTGTCAAAAATTACAGCTTGTTCTTTTCTCATATACGCATAAAGTGGTATCAAAAACCTTATGCTAATGGTGGAAAGCGGAGAGAAATTCCATGGATTTCAATATGGGCTATCTGGTGATAAAGAGACTTTCGCAGAAAACATCAGAACTGTCGGAACCCAATGACTGCCAACGCCATGAGCACGTTTACGGATAAGAATATTTATCAGGCGAAGTTGTTAAAAATTTTAGCAGGCCCGAAGAACTGTCCAAAACAGAAAAATTCGCCCATAAAACAAAAACCCCAAAGAATTAACTTTGAGGCTTTTGAATGACCCGGAAGGGTCTTATTTTTTGCTGTTACTAATTAAGCTTCGGCAACAACGTTGACCTTGACTTCAGCGATGATATCGTGGTGAAGGTCAATCTGAAGAGTGTATTCGCCAACTGCTTTGATAGCACCGAGCGGTGTACGAACCTGGCTCTTGTGAATTTCATAACCAAGCTTGTCAAGAGCTTCAGCAACATCCATGTTAGTAACAGAACCGAACAAACGACCGTCAACACCTGCTTTAGAAGCAATAGTAAGAACGATACCGTCGATCTTATCTTTGAGTTCCTGAGCCTTAGCAAGACGTTCAGCTTGTGCACGTTCTAATTCAGCACGTTTAGCCTGGAATTCTTCCAAAGCAGCCTTAGTCGCACGTTTAGCCTTCTTTGAAGGAATCAGGTAGTTACGGGCAAAACCGTCTTTAACTTTAACGACGTCACCAAGTTGACCGACGTGAGGAATGGTTTCAAGAAGAATAACTTGCATCTAATTTTCCTCCGGTTACTGATTATCTGTGTAAGCAAGAAGAGCAAGGAAGCGAGCACGCTTGATTGCTGTATCGAGCTGACGTTGATAACGTGCCTTAGTTCCTGTCAAACGGGCAGGCATAATCTTGCCGTTTTCCTGGATGAAGTCACGAAGTGTATCGATATCTTTGTAGTCGATCTGTTCTACATGATCAACTGTAAAGCGGCAGAATTTTTTGCGTTTGAAAAGCGCATTCTGCTGATTAGGATTGCGGGGCTTGCCCTTTCCTTTGGCACCAAAAGCCATGATTAAACTCCTTTTTCGTATTCCGTAATATGTAGAACGAGCTTAGATGAACGTGCTGAAGATGTTGCGATAAAACCTTTCAATAGCAAACGGCTACCTAAATCTTCTTTGTCCAGAGACTCTCCGATTTTTCCCAAAGCAACAGCTGAAAAACCGAAATTATTTTTTCTCTTTCCGCCTGCCTCTTCCGTCTCTCCGGAATGTTTAAATTCGCATTCACAGACTGCGACGGCGGCTAACGTGTACCGTAACTGCTTACGACTTGTCAGCTCGGCAGACAGTTGAAATTCGTTCACCTAACAACCCGAACCGGTATTAAGCCTGTGGTTGTTCTGCCTGTTCAGCAGGTGCTGCAGCTTCTTCAGCCTGAGCCTGCTCAGCTTTCTTAGCAGCTTCAGCAGCGGCGGCTTTACGAGCTTCTTCTTTTTCAACAGCTTTCATCATTGGAGACGGCTCTGTTTCAGCCTTCTTCATTTTGACTGTGAGGTGGCGAAGAACTGCATCGTTAAAACGGAAACCGTTTTCGATTTCATCAAGGACTTCAGGACCGCATTCAATGTTCATAAGAACATAGTGAGCTTTGACAAGCTTTTCAATCGGGTATGCCAATTGACGACGACCCCAATCTTCTACACGGTGAACTTTACCTCCGTGGCTTTCCACGAAAGTTTTGTGACGTTCGATCATTGCCGGAACCTGTTCGCTCTGGTCCGGATGAACGATAAAGCAAATCTCGTAATGACGCATTGAACCTCCTTATGGTTTTTAGTCGCCCGGAGCGTCTTCCGGTGTGACAAGGACTTTACAAAGCACGTGATTCTACACCCTTTTTGTAGAAAAACAAAAAGTTGGAATCGATAGCTTTGTAAAAATTATTGTTGAGTTCTTTGTCTTACAGTTTCATAGAGGCAAATGCCGGCAGCAACAGAAACATTCAGACTTTCTACGCTTCCTAGCATCGGAATAGCAGCCAGGTCCGAGCAACGTTTTCTTGTCAGATGTCTTAATCCATCTCCTTCAGCACCCAATACCCAAGCAAATGGTCCTGTTTGCACAAAATCGTAAATGGACTTCTTCGCTTCACCGGCCGTACCTACAACCGGAATACCGGCATCAATCAGTTCGACGATAGAAGCGGATAAATTGGTCACTCTGACCAGTGGCACAGAGTCAGATCCTCCGGCACTTGCTTTAATGGCTGCCGGTGTTAAATCTGCAGATCTGTCTTTAGGAACAATGACAGCTTGTACACCTGCTGCATCTGCCACTCTCAGGCAAGCTCCCAAATTTCTGGGATCAGTTACGCCATCAAGTAAAAGCAATAAGGTTGTTTGATTAATTGAATCCATCAAATCATCAAAACTTAAAGCACATTCAACCGGTTTTGCCAAGGCAATAATTCCTTGATGAGGAATTCCCCCTGATAATCCTTCGAGCCTTTGATGATCTGCTTTCATGACACGAATACCCGCCTTTCCCAAAGCATCGAGCATCCTCATCATTCTTGCATCCTTTCTTGTTAGGTCAGCATAGACCGCCTCAATCGTTGAAGGATCTTTTTTTAATCTCGCACTGACCGCATGAAAGCCGGTCAAAACTACATTATTCTTTGCCATTATCTCTACTTTCCAATCTAACGGTTACTTCGCTGAAGATGCTCTCTTTCGTCCGGAAGGTGTCCTCGTCGAGCGAGAACTTGTCGAACGTTCTGATTTCTTGCTTCCCGTTGAAACTTTTCTTTTACTGCTTTTGGAAGCTTTTTTCACAGGTTTTGTTCTCTCTTCCTCTAAAAGAATGAATTCTATTCTTCTGGCTTCCAAATCGCAGCGCATGAGTTTTACTTTCACTCTTGTTCCCAATTTGAAAACTTTCCCTGAATATGAACCTTTTAACTGATTGAGCTTTTCGTCGTATACAAAGTAATCTTGTCCAAGTTCAGCAACATGGATTGAGCCTTCAACGTAATAATCGTTAAGAGTTACGAACAATGCAAATGGAGCAACACCGGTGACAATTCCCTCGAAGGACTGACCAATTAAATCTTGCATGTAATAGCATTTGAGCCATGCCATGACATCATAACTAGCTTCATCGGCTCGTCTTTCATATTCAGAACACAACAGACCGAGTTTTTCCCAGACTTCAATATGAGGTATTTTCTTTGTTTCGTCTTCTTCCATCATCCTCATTTGAATCGGGGCGGCAGCCTTATCAGGCTCAACTAACAGTTTCGGTACGTAATTCTTTCCATTAAGAATTCCTCTGATGGCACGATGAACCAAAAGGTCAGGGTATCGTCTGATAGGAGAGGTGAAATGAGTATAGGCCGGATAAGCCAGACCGAAGTGTCCTAAGTTATGGGGACTGTATACGGCTTGTTGCATGGACCTCAGAAGCAATGTCTGGAGAGGAACCTTATCCGGTCTATCTTTAATTTTGTCAAGCACTTTACAGTAGTCGGCAGGCGTCGGCTTATCTCCTCCCTCCAGAGTCAATCCGTATGGTGCCAAACTAGCTCTAACTTTTTCCAATCTGTCTTCACTAGGCGGCTCATGTATACGATAAAGACATGTTGCCTTATTTAACTGAAGGAAATCGGCAGCACATGTATTAGCAACCAGCATCATCTCTTCAATCAGACGGTGTGCATCATTGCGTTCACGAGGCAGGATCTTTTCAATTTTACCCTGGGCATCAGCAACGATATATGTCTCCACTGTTTCAAAATCCATTGCGCCCCGATACTCTCTTGAAACGATAAGTACCTTGAACAGGTTATAAAGATCCTGTACATGAGGATAGACATCTTTCATTGCTAATGCCGCAGGTCCCTTGGGATCCTGCAAAGCATTCCATACATCGTCATAGATTAACCGTGCAGCCGAATTGATAACTGCGGGGTAAAACTGGTAGGCAATAACATCCCCTTTTCTACTGAGAACAGCATCGCAAACCATTGTGCAACGATCAACGTTAGGGTTCAAAGAGCACAGACCATTCGATAGCTCTTCAGGTAACATCGGAATGACTTTGGTCGGGAAATAAACACTTGTAGTCCTTTCCTGTGCATCTTTATCGATTGGAGAACCCGGTTTTACATAATGAGAGACATCTGCAATGGCAACCAATAATCTGTACGAACCGTCTTTTCCCATTGGTTCACAATAAACAGCATCATCGAAGTCTTTAGCATCCGGTCCGTCAATAGTTACGAACGGAACATCTCTTAAGTCAACTCGGTTTTTCAAATCCGTTTTTGTAACGTGATCCGAAAACTTCTTTACGGCTTCTGATGTAGCTTCGGAAAACTTATGTGGCACTCCAAATTTTCTGACAGCAATTTCAATTTCCATTCCTTTGTCATCCGGCTTACCAATGACTTCATTGATAATTGCTTGAGGGTGCAAAGGTAAGAAGCCTTTATCTTTCAAACTGATCTCTACGACATCACCATCATCGACTTTTATCCCCTCGAGATCAGTTATAACAAACTCGGCCTGAATTCGAGGATCTTCCGGTTTAACAATACGTTTACCGCGTTTTGAATGGTAAATTCCAACGATTGAGTTAAATTTTCTCGAAACAACCTTCAATACCGAGGCAATCATCTTGTCTCTACTGTCAAAGCCTCCACAGACAGCTTCAATCCGGTCATCAGGGAGCAGTTTTCTCATTGTTTCTTCCGGAATATACAAATCCGGAACATCTTCGTCACAAATCAAAAAGCCGTAGCCGTTTTTATGAGCTTGAACAACACCGGAGAAAATCTTTTCATCTCCTACATATCGGATTCGATTCAAAGAGTCGAGCGATATGAGTCCGTCCTTGATAAGACCCTCCAAAATTTCTTTGGTGAAAGCTGCCGATAACCCATATCTTTTTGTCAAAGTTTTGATTAGAGTCGGCATTCCTATATCGCCTTTGCTGGTGGATAAAAAATCAAGGAATTCTTCTTTTGCTTCCGCAATTGACCCGATGAAAATTTCGTCCATATATGAACTTTTATTTTTTCTTACTGTAATTTTGGGTGCCTCTATCATTTTAAAATCAAGCTCTTTAATTGTAACTTTTGGGCTTTTTACAAGAGATATTTATCGCTCATAGTGGATAGTTGATTTCAAAAAATTCCGCTGTCAGATTGAATATTTTTAAAGTTTGTGTAATAATCCTCAGCTCGTGCCCATGTGGCGAAATTGGTAGACGCACCAGCTTCAGGTGCTGGCGCCTTCACGGGCGTGCTGGTTCGAGTCCAGTCGTGGGCACCAAAATATAACCTTTAAAAACCCCGTAACTCCACGGGGTTTTTGTTTTATTTATTTTAGTTAATTAGGCTAGGAAACCTTAAATTTTCATTGGATTTCATGCTCTTCATTTTTGGAGAGCACTAATAATTAGAAAAATTAAGCAGAAAGGATGCGTGAAGCAATATAGCCAGAGCGACTCTCACCGGCTTCTTTTGCTAGATTATCTAATTTTTTTAGTACTCTTGCCGGCAAAGTAATATTTACTCTCTCTACCTTATCGGAAAGTTCATATATTGGAAAATCAACAAATAACCATAAACAACCGTTGAAATCTGGATTATTTAAATACTTTTCGACATTAGATGGATTAGGAACAGATCTATTTTCATCAAGAACGCACTCCATCCAACCAAAGCCTGCTTCTTTTATAGAGTTTTCTAAATCCTCTATAGAATCAGCTTCACTAATAACGCCCGGCAAATCGGGAACTTCAGCTGAATAAACACCGTCAATACTCCAAACAGCAACAGGATATTTCATACTCTCACCAAGTTTAAAAGAGTGGAAGTGACTGCAAATCACTCTCACCGACCAATTAATACTTAAGTTTTATACCACTTTGTCTCTCAATAGTCTTAAAAGTAGGAAGAGCCATATCTTTACGAAGATGAGGCAAAGTTACATGGCCGCTCTTTTGAGGATTAGTAAAAATATGATGACTACCTTTAATACGATTCAGAATCCATCCATTTAAGCTAAGCATGTCGATCACTTCTTGACTAGTCACAATTAATCCTCGAAGAGATACGACAGTGTGTATGGTACACACCTAAAGATTTTTATCCATGTAACTCACCACAACAGTGTTAGACTCAACATACTCAATACAATTAAACAAGCACCTGGGGAGTTTTTTTCATTTTCAACTTATGATGTTTCCTAGTTTTTCATAAATATATTGATACTGAGTCTTGGTTGGTCTGCGTTACTAAAACTTTCATAGAAATTTTAGTTTACTTGCATCAAAAGTCAGCTCTAATACATATGCATTAGGCACCCATATGGCTTTGACTGAGACTTCGCGTCTTCAGTTGACAAAGTTATTTTTAAAGTTATCAACTACTCTGTACCTTCAATGTTTTATAAAAACTCATTCCCAGTCGAGCCAAAAGAAAAATTCCCGTACATCAAATAGTTCGGTTGTAAAAATATTTTTACATTTAGAAAAGCTATAGTAGAATTCAAGCGTTACATTACCTACCCTCTGTCAGATTGTTGCTTTTATAAAGAATTCTTTTTTGTTAGAAGTACAAAGTCTTTCAGAGCTTACTGATTTAATCGTTTAAAAATTAATTGGAAGTGCAGGTACCTAACAGGTGCCTTAGATACGGGAGAAGTCCCATGAAGAGATTCATCGGACTTTCCATTTAGATTCACAGATTCAAAATGCCGAATGAAAATGCCGATACACCTGCGTTTCGTGAAACAAGCGGACAACAGACCTCTTTTTTAGCAGAGCCGGTGCATCCTTATAAATTTTTTAGAAAACTTATTCCGGTTATTATCGGAACGATGTTTCTATGTTCTCATTCGTATTCAAAACCTTCTGTATGCGACAACCTGCTACCGGATGCTAGAAAGGCAGTTCTTAGCCTTAACTTTGACAGAAGAACCGAAGTCATGGAGGTCATTCCTCAATGCATCCATGACAAGTTGGTATTGAGCGGCAAAACATCCTCAAGAGAACTTCTTGAAAAAATAATTCAGAGAATCCAGGAACGTAAAATACAAGTCGTTGATCAGGTTCATATTCTCCCTGACGACTCAGGCATAGATGACAAAAATTGGGGTTTAATCAGCGTACCTGTCGCCTCAATGCACTCGCAGCCCAAATTTGCCGCTTCTTTTGTAACTCAATCAACGATGGGAACTCCTATAAGAAGAATCCAATCAAAAGATTCCTGGGTTCAAGTTCAGACTCCCGATGGTTATTTAGGCTGGATCCATAAAGGTCAATTTAAACCTTTGACAACCTCTGAGTTAGGAAACTGGAATTCATCTGAACTTCTTATTCTGACAAGTCGCTTCACCAAAACTGAACTCCGCGACGGGAAGCATCTCGTGATGTTACCTGCGGGTACCATCGTAAGACTTCTTCAGGAGGAAAAAAATTCATATGTTGTAGAACTACCTTCCGGTAAGGTTGCTTCCATTTCAACAGAGTCCGCCCAGAATTTTAGAAAATGGGCTTCTGAAAAAGCGAAAGAAATCAAAAATAACCGAAAGGGATTTTTCCAAAACGTTCTTCAAACTGCTGACTCAATGTTGGGAACCTCTTATGCTTGGGGAGGGAACTCAACACAAGGGATGGATTGCTCAGGTTACATTAATACAATTTTTCGGATGAATGGGCTGATCCTGCCTAGAGATAGCGATCAGCTCACTAATTTAGACGGCCCCATCAAAAATGGGCCAAATTTTGATCAATGTGACCTTCTTTTCTTTGGTAAGAAAAAAGACGGAAATACTGAAATTCAACACGTTGCATTAGCCAAAGATAAGGATGATTTCTTTCATTCTTTAGGAGAAGTTCGGCATTCGAGCTTAAATCCTAATGCTGAAAATTTTGATAAGTATGAAAAAGATAGATTCTTATTTGCAATGAGCCTGCCTGACAAGCTTATCGACAATCCGTGCGCAACGACATTTGAATCTAATCCTTTTTATGCAAAGGCGCCAAGAGCTTTGCGTTACTGTTATCCTGTAGAAAAATATTTACAGCGTGAACCAAGTCGTAACTATTGATTCAAATTACTCATTAGGTTTAAACGAAAAGCCGCTTGCGCGGCTTTTCGGGTCAAGGATCTAAGCTTACTTCTTCAGAAGGTTTAAATGCTTTGCAATTTCTTCCTGGGAATCATAGACTTTCTGACCTTTTTCAGGATTGAGCTTTTTGTATGAACCATCTGATTGAAGAATCCAGGCATGGATATTATCTTTCAACTGAGGCTCAATAATTTGCTCCATAACGTTTCGTCTCAGAGTCGGATCCAGAATTGGTGACAGAACTTCAATTCTTCCTGAAAGGTTTCTGGTCATCATGTCGGCACTACCAAAATAGACTTCCGGATGACCTCTGTTATGGAAGTAATAAACTCGGGCATGCTCAAGCAGACGTCCGACGATGGAGCGAACGCTAAGTGATTCTGACACACCCGGAATTCCCGGTCTTAGGCCGCAGATACCTCGGACAATGCACTGAACCTTAACTCCGGCGCGTGTTGCCTTATAGATCTCTTTCATCATTTCGGCGTCAACAAGCTGATTACACTTGATGATAATGTGACCGTTTCCTTCTTTCTTATGGATTTCAACTTCACGTCGGATAAAGTCGACTAACTTGCCTCTCAGTGTATTCGGTGATACGAGCAACTTGCGATAGTGAGAGACTCTTCCATAACCTGTCATGACATTAAATAAGTCTTGAATGTCATCACAGATATCTCTGTTGGCTGTAAATAAACCCAAATCGGTATAGATTTTGGCAGATGCAGCATTGTAGTTACCGGATCCGATATGTGCATAGCGAACCAGTGATCCACGTTCTCTTCGGATGACAAAGCACAATTTCGCATGAATCTTGAGACCAGCAAAACCGTAAACGACATTAACGCCGTTTCTTTCCAGTTCTTCGGCCCAGTTCATGTTTTGCTCTTCGTCGAATCTGGCCTTAAGCTCAACAACCGCTGTTACCTGTTTACCTCTTCTGCGAGCTTCCAGGAGGCACTTCACAATCGGAGAATCACTTCCGCAACGGTAAAGTGTCTGCTTAATCGCAACAACGTCCGGATCCAACGCCGCTTGACGTATGAATTCCAAAACGCAATTGAAGGAATCATATGGATGATAGACCATCAAATCACGTTTACGGATTTCAGCAAAAACATTGGCTTCGGGTTCGAACTGTTTTGGAGTTCTAGGATGAGGATTGTCATACTTCAGCCCCGGCCGGTCAATTTTCATCAGACGAGCAAAATCAGAAAACCCAAGAGGAATTCTGTAACGGTAGATTTGGTTGGAATTCAAATCCAGGTGTTCAATAAGGAAGTCCTGAAGTCTCTGAGGCATACCTCTTTCAATTTCGAGTCGTACAACAGAACCGAATCTTCTTTGCTCAACGTAATCACGAACTGCCGCCAGCAAATCATCGGCCTCGTCCTCTTCAATCTCGCCATCTGTATTTCTAGTAATTCTAAAGAGGCCTGAAGTGATGACTTTATAGCCCGGGAACAATGACTCCAGTCTATTGGCAATCAAATCTTCTGAAGGAACAATGACTCCTTCGCTAACTGTTACTTCAAGATTTGGAGTAACGGAGCCATCCTTATTGGACACAAACAAGAAACGAGGAACATTGTTCGGACATTTAACTCGGGCATAGCGGACTTTGCCGGGCTTATCGACTTCTTCCAGTTCGATAACAAAATTCAAACTGGTATTTGAAATCATTGGGAAAGGCCGACCCGCATCAACGCCCTGTGGAGTTAAAACCGGGAAAATATCTTCATCGTAATATTTATTAAGGTTTTCTTTTTGTAACTTAGTCAGATTCTTGTAACTGGCAAATTTAATTTCCTTCCTGGCAAGAGCCGGCTTTAAGCTCTTTATCCAAAGCTCTTCAGCCTGATCTACGATATCCAATACTCTTTTGCGGATTTCAAAAAGCTGCTTGGCCGGAGAAAGCTTATCCGGTCCGGTAGGCTCTGCTCCGCTTCTGGCTTGTTTCTGCAGGTTCATAACACGAACCATGAAGAACTCATCCAGATTGTTGAAGAAAATAGACAAGAACAGGACCCTGTTCAACAAAGGAATCTCGGGATCCATCGCTGTTTCCAGGACTTTTCTGTCAAACTCGATCCAGCTGAGTTCACGATTGGTATAAAGCTCCGGGGAATCTAACGAAATTTCTTTAGTTTTCTTTGTAACAAGGGTTGTTGTCTGAGGTGCTTTCTCTGCAGCGACTGCATCTTCACCGGAAGAGGCTTTTACTTGTTTTTTGTTTCCTGCACTTGCTTTTGTTGTTGCAACAGTTTTTCTGCGAGTCCTTCTGACGGGTTTGTTAATTTGGGGGGTCTCAGAAGCAGCTACTTGCCCGTCTGTTTGAACGTTTTCCTTTTTCTCTTCGATCGCCTCGCTTGCGCCGACTTTAGTTTCATTCTCATTAACGGCCATACAAAATAGTCTCCCTTTCAAGATCCCGGGCGCCGGGACAGATTACAACTAAGAGTTCCGGATGGAACTTCTCAAATAAAATATTCTCAGTGTTGAGAGCGGGGCGTAATATCGCTCTTCAACCTGTTGAAATTTAATGTTAGTTTGATTGTTGGAACCGTAATTGTCAATGAGTTAGACGGGTTGTTTGTTTGAATTTTCAAAACTTTTCATCAATTTGATTACTCCAAGACCGATTAAGGCCCAAACAACTCCATATAAGGTGTCGTAAAGCCTCCATGAAAGTAAGTTTCCGTCACCGCCATAAGCTTTCATGAGCCAATCAAGTGTGAACAGAATAAAGGTCGTAATCACAACATTAGCAATTGTGTAGTTTTTAGGAAGCGTCACCGGTATCAACATCGCTGATACGACAATCATGGCTCCCAGAAATAAAGAATCATGAGTAAATGGAAACAAGACCATTACCGCCAAATAACCGACAAGTGTTCCTAAGATTCGTTGAAAGCTCTTAATAAACCCTCGGTGAACACGCATATCCAACAGATAGATTACTGTGATTCCTACCCAGGCCGGCTGCATAAAATCAAAAAACGTTGCGGACCATAAAGCCAACACAACTATCAGACCGGATACAGCAGCGAAATACAAGGGATTTTTATTACCACCGATAAAATCTTTAAGTTGAGCCATTGGTCTCGTACCTAAGTTATCGGCTTTCCAAACGAAGTGGTCAATAACGATAACAACTCCTGCCAAAAGAAAACCAAAAAGATAGCCCAAAATTGCCGCTTCATTAGGCACAAAGTCAAATAGCGAAATGAAAAGAAAGACAAGAGAATATTTACCCAATAACCACCAGAAAGACTCAACAAATGGCAAAAGGGCGGCCCCAAATACACAAAGTCCCAAAAGAAACCACTTCCCTTCGGGTAAGTCTCGGAGAAGTAAACCTACTCCCGCAGAAAACATGACACAGATAAATGTAAGACACAAGCCTCCTAAACGGGATGCCAGTGTGTTTTTATCATCAGACAGAAGAGCCATAAAGGCAGCCAAGCAGGCAAAACCACCTAGCTTTGCATCATTAAAGATCCAGGATAAAGATAACGCAATTGTCGTTGTAAAAAAGAATCTTATGGAAGCCATCCGTAAGGCACTTCCGGTAATTGGTTTGAAATTTCGTCCCTTCTGTAAGACGTTGGCTAAGTCCTTCTCTACAGGTAACATGTTCAGTCTCTCATTTTTGACCGAATATTACGGAAAAACATAAACCCATTGATGAAAAAGCGCCCCGAATAGGACAAGGAAATTCAAAATACCGTTTTGCCGGTTGTTTTTTGCATTTCACGGTTAACAACTCGCCCGTAGTAAAGAGTTGTTGAAGCTCCCAAAATCTGAATGATGATCGAGACTATTAATACGGCAGTCATTCCTCCGCAGTCCAAAAGTACCGGAACAAAGAAAACAGCCAAAAATGCTCCAAATTTACCTACTGCTGCTGCAAAGCCTGAACCCACTCCTCTGACAGAAACGGGAAAGACAAGACTTGGTAGGACATAAGTACACAAATTTGGTCCTGCATTTAGAAACAATTCAAAAATGATAAAACCTAAAATTGAAATCCAAATGGGTAACTTAAGAAGACTGCCTAAAAGCAAAATAACCAGACCACAACCACACAAGATAAAGGAGAGTCCTTGCAGTTTAATAATCGAGACTTTATTAATAAGCCACAAACCTAAAGCAAAACCCGGAAGAATAAATGCGCTGATTAATAAGGTTATGAGTATCGAGTCTTCAATATGTTCAAACCTCACATACTCGGAAGCATGTGCCGATATCGATGGCTCAAGCCCTAAAGCCATGACAAGAATTGGTAAAAAAGTACCTATTCCATAAACGCCCAGCCCCTCACAGGCCCAAGGTATGCTTGTTAGTGCAATTCTGGAAAAATTCTGTCGGCAGAAAAATGGTGAATTGACAGAATCTTCTTTCGGAACTTGAGACTGTTTTTTCAATTCTTCATTTTTATCAATGGCCTTTTGGATGGAGATGTTGTCTCCCAGGAAATAACGAACAGATTTAATAGCCTCGTCGTATCTTCCTTGAGATATGAGCCACCCGGGTGATTGAGCGAAAGATATCCTTAATAAGAATGTAAAAAATGTCAGAACTGAGATGGTCAGTAAAAGTGAATTCCATGCTTCGGGATAAGGTTTCTTAAGAAGAATAAAGTAACAGGCAGCGGCTATACCGATATTCCCCAACCCTGAAGCAGCTTTCGCTGCCCCAACCAGTACATCTTTCCACCGGGAAGGAACTATTTCTGAAATGTAGTCTGAATCGAGACTGTATTCTCCGCCGACGGACATACCAATCGCAAATAAACAGGAAACCAGTACAAGGAGGCTGTCGCAATACCAGGCAATTAACGAGGCAGCCAGAGCCATAAGAGGACATAAACGGAAGAAAAACAAATAGCCGAATTTGTCACTTAGTTTGCCAAAGATAACCGAACCAAATGATATCCCAAGAAGACTTGTTGATGCCAAGAGTCCCTGTTGAACTGAAGAAAGTTCAGGATGGCCGAAAAGTTGGATCAATGGGATGATGATACCAACTAAAGTGGATAGCGCCATTCCCAGAATTTGGCCTAAGGAAGCAACGAAAACGACTCTGATATGACGCCAAGTCAAAGGTGCATTATCCAGTTCATACACTTTCCATTCCTCCTAACCGTTTAAGCCAAAAATATTTCAGATAACTTTCCGTCTCCCTAAAGAAAAAGTCGAAGCAACCTGCTATATAAAAAACAGGTTGTTCGACTAATTTTTCCTGTAATTAACCGCCGGTTACCGGAGGAAAGAATGCTACCTCATCGCCATCTTTTACATGATGTCTGTCTGTTGCCATTTCTTGATTAACCGAACAACGTAAGCGAGGCATTTTTTCAAATGCTTCCTTTAGCAAAGGATCGTTTTCAGACAAATAATCTTTAAGCTGTTCAACTGTTTTGACATATTCCGGCAAATCCAATTGATCTTCGCCTTTAAGCATGTGTTCTTTTAGCGAAGCAAAATACAAGATTTTTACACTCATTTATTACCTCCACATCCGCAGAGAGGGCATTCATCTGTGCGGCTGTATTTATATTGGTGCCACTGCATAGTTGCAGCATCCACCGTTAATAATTTTCCCACTAAGGGAGTTCCGAATTCTCCAATTATTTTAAGAGCCTCAGCCGCTTGCATGCAGCCAAGCATCCCCACTAAAGGCGCAAAGACTCCTTTGGTTGAAGCTTTTTCGTCATTACCCTCATGATTAGGGAAAATGCATGCATAGCAGGGAGAATTATCATCCCTAAAATCAAAAACGGTAATTTGACCGTCAAATCTGACTACACCAGCCGTCACCAGAGGCTTCTTTTCAGTCCGGCAAATTTCATTGGTCAAATATCTGGAATCTGTGTTATCGGTGCAATCTAGGACAACGTCATGTTCTCTAACGAGCATTGTTAAAAGATTCTTGTCAGGGCGAGTCATGAGAGCAACGACATTAACGTCAGGATTAAACGATTGTAAATGCACCTTGGCACTTAACGCTTTTGGCACACCGACAGTTGCCATGGAATGGATAACTTGTCGCTGTAAGTTGGTAACATCAACAATATCGGCATCTACGATTGTCAGTTTTCCCACCCCGGCACCTGCGAGGTATAAAGAAGCAGGTGAGCCAAGTCCTCCTGCTCCGATAACCAGCACTTTGGATGCACTGATTTTTTTTTGGCCTTCAGGTCCAATTTCAGTGAGCAATTCATGCCTGGAGTATCTGTTTTCTACATTCATATATTGTTCCTCTCAAAATAATTCTCAATTATTTTGTCCACGTTCAAATTTTTCTTAGGGATTTCTCTCGGAATTCTAACTATTGAACGAACACACAAGCCGAAAATACTACATTTGTGCGATCATAGAAAGGATAATATGTTCAAGATTTATGTCTGGAGAAATCAAATGCTTCTTAAAAAAGCCATTCTTGCCTCTTGTGCAGTCCTCGCATTTACCACTTCGGGAGTTTTTGCAGCCGAGCAGTATGTCGTTGGAACTGGTGCTACTTATCGTCCGTTCGAATATGAAACACCTCAAAAAGAATTAGTCGGATTTGATGTAGACCTTATGAGAGCTATTGCCAAAGCGGAAGGTTTTGAAGTCAAGTTCATCAACACTCCTTGGGAAGGTATCTTCGCCACAGTTGACAAAGGAGACCGTGACATCATCATGTCAGGTATTACCATCACTGACAAACGTAAACAAACCGTAGATTTTTCCAAGCCATACTTTCTTGCTCACCAGCTTATCCTCACAGATAAGAGCACAAAGATCTCCAAGTTGGGTGATTTAAAGAAAGGTAGCGTAGCTGTCGTCAGCGGTTCTGCCGGAGACATCGCCGCCAGTGCTGAATTTGGTAAAACATCCACAAGAATCCGCCGTTTCGACAATACACCGCTTGCCCTTGAGGAACTCAACCAAGGCGGAGTTTCTGCCGTTATCGGCGACGTCGGTGTTTTATCCTTCTACTCCCTGAACAATCCTGATAAACACTTTAATGCTACCCGCGATCCTGCTTTCAAAGAACAATATTTCGGTATTGCAGTTAAAAAAGGCAATAAAGCTTTAATTGACAAAATTAATGCCGGTTTAGATAAGGTTATTGCTAGCGGTGAATACAACAAAATCTATATGAAGTGGTTTGGTACTGAAGCACCCAAACTTCCACAGTAATTTTTTTATCGCGATTCTCTTCGGAGAATCGTTTTTTTTGTTTAAAAATTTTGGAGAAAAATTGTGGGTGGTTTTCGTTTTGAGGTCGTAACTGAGTATTGGCCGCTTTTTCTAGAAGGCGCTCGGATGACCATCCAAATCACTGTTATTTGTGTAGTTCTCGGTGTAATTCTTGGAATGGCTTTAGGTATGGCCAGGCTAGCCGATGCGCGTCATTCTCCTTGGAGACAAATCCTTAAGTATTGTGTCCGTTGGCCTGTGACTGTCTATGTAAGCTTTTTCAGAGGCACACCGCTCTTTGTTCAAATTCTTTTAATGCAGTTTGCGATCCTTCCTTTCTTTGTTCATCCGACAGAAGGGTTGTTGATTTCAGGTGATCTGGCAAGAGAAATCCGTTCCACATATGGAGCAATGCTTGCCGGTATTGTTGCAATCACATTGAACGCAGGTGCATATCTTTCAGAGGTTTTCCGCGCCGGTATCCAGTCATTGGACAAAGGACAAATGGAAGCCGCCCGCTCTGTCGGTATGACTTATTGGCAGGCTATGTTCCATATTATTCTGCCTCAAGCCTTTAGAAGAATGCTTCCGCCTCTTGGTAATAATGCCATTGCTATTCTTAAAGACTCCTCACTGGTCTCAGCTATCGGACTTGCTGAGCTTGCTTATGCCGCAAGAACAGTTGCCGGGGCATCTGCAAGGTATTGGGAACCTTACATTACAATTTCTTTAATGTACTGGGTAATGACATTGGCACTTGCCTATTTAGTCAAGAAAATGGAGGAGCACTTGGGCAAAGGAGATGAATCCAAATGAGCGAACAAAAACCTTTAATTAAAATCCGTGATCTTCATAAATACTTTGGTGATAATCAGGTATTAAAGGGTATTGATTTGGACATCATGCCCGGGGAAAAAGTTGTTATTCTCGGCCCTTCCGGCTCCGGAAAATCAACGATGCTACGTTGCATAAATGCTTTGGAAGAAACAACGAGCGGACATATCTATGTCAACGACGTTGACATCACCTCTCCGAAAACTGATATTAATAAGGTTCGAGAACATCTAGGCATGGTATTCCAGAGATTTAATCTCTGGCCTCATAAAACTGTCCTTGAGAACGTGGCGTTAGCTCCGAAATTAGTTGGCAAAGTTGATAAAGAAACTGCTGAAAAAAGAGCCATGGAAATGCTTAAAAAAGTTGGACTGGCTGAAAAGGCTTCCGCCTACCCTGCCAGCCTTTCCGGTGGCCAACAACAGCGTGTTGCAATAGCACGAGGATTGGCCATGGAACCAAAAGCAATGCTTTTCGATGAACCCACGTCTGCCTTAGACCCTGAGCTGGTCGGTGAAGTTCTTAAGGTCATGACGGACCTGGCGAAGTCCGGTATGACGATGGCTGTCGTTACTCACGAAATTTCATTTGCCAGAGAAGTTGCCGATCGGGTTATCTTCATGGACGGCGGAAAAATTGTTGAGCAAGGAAAACCCGAAGATGTTCTTCTCCATCCGAAAGAAGAAAGAACCAAGGCTTTCCTAAAGAGAGTTCTTCCGAAAGCTGAATAGTTCAAATACTTGTTTCAAAGCCGGGCATTCAACCCGGCTTTTGATTTACTAGAACACTTCAACATTATCAATAAGTCTGGTCGTACCGATTTTGGCTGCTCCCAAAATTACCAGAGGTTCTTTGTTTAAAAGATCATCTCTTGTTGGAGTCAATAAATCGGACTGTCTTGCAACCACTACATAATCAGGTTGCCAACCGAATTCTCTTAGCTGCTTCTCTGCGCTTTGTTCAAGCGCAGTTAAATCAATTGCTCCAGCTTCTAGCGAAGCTTTAACTCCGTTAAGAGTCATGTAAAGTCTGGTTGCTTCTTTGAGTTCTTCTTCTGACAAGTAACGGTTTCTGGAAGAAAGAGCCAATCCGGAGACTTTGTCCCTTTGGAGTTCCATTGGCACAATTTTCAATGGCATTCCAAATTGTTTAACCATCTTCTGGATAATTTTTAGTTGCTGGTAATCTTTTTTACCGAAGACAGCAACGTCAGGCCGGACAATTGAAAATAGTTTATTAACTACAGTTGCAACCCCATCAAAGAAGCCCGGACGGTAGTAACCTTCTAGAATTTCAGAAAGTGCAGGGTCAGGCTGAACCATAAATTTTTGCGGCTCCGGATACATATCTTTCTCTGTCGGAGCAAAAACAATATCTACTGCGCCTTGTTTTTCCAATTTCTCCAGATCGGCTTCTAAAGTTCTTGGATAAGTATCAAAAT
This sequence comes from uncultured Turicimonas sp., assembly GCA_947854175.1. Lineage (GTDB taxonomy): Bacteria > Pseudomonadota > Gammaproteobacteria > Burkholderiales > Burkholderiaceae_F > Turicimonas. Next base: position 24,114 of record CANTYJ010000063.1, read on the forward strand.
CCTCATTCGGGCCAAATTGAAGACGATTCACAAATATTGATGCAATGACAGTCGGAGCATGTTTTTTAGCTTCGGCCATTAATGCTAAATGTCCGTCATGAAGGTTTCCCATGGTCGGTACTAAAGCAATTCCATTTTTATTTTTTAGCGCATCCTGAAGCGCTTGTATGGTATGAACTACTATCACTTTTTATCCTTAGAACGAATGGGTTGGAGTCGGGAAGGTCTTTTCTTTGACAGCTTTTACGTATTTTTCAACAGCTTCCTGGATGCTGGAAGAGCCTTCCATGAAATTTTTAGAAAATTTAGGTTTACGTCCTGCATAAATATTCAAAATATCATGGAGAACAAGGACTTGTCCTGATGTGCCAACACCCGCACCAATACCAATCGTCGGGATTCTCAGCATTGAGGTAATTTCTGAGGCAATATCCGCAGGCACCATTTCAAATAAAAGCATTGCAGCGCCCGCTTCTTGAAAGGCCAATGCTTCTCTCTTGAGTTTTTCTTTTCCGGAATCGGTTCTGCCCTGAACAAAAAAACCACCGATTGTGTTAATTGATTGGGGAGTAAAGCCTATGTGAGCGCAAACAGGAATACCGGCAAGCGTTAACCGTCTGACCAAAGGACAAATTTCTTCGCCACCTTCAAGTTTGACCATATTTGCGCCGGCTTTCATCAGGTTAACGCAATTTTGTACAGCGACGTCTTCATTAACCTGGTAACTTCCAAAACTCAAGTCGGTGATGATAAACGCTGTTTTATTTCCTCTTGCCACACATGCAGTGTGGTATTCCATGTCTTCAATAGATACCGGAATTGTGGATGACTTGCCTTGGATTGTCATTCCTAACGAATCTCCGACAAGCAGCATATCAACACCTGCTTCATCCAGAAGGTGGGCAAAGGAAGCATCGTAACAAGTTAGCATTACGATGGGCTCACCATTTTCGTACATCTTATTAAGGGTCGAAAGCCTTACCGGCTTTCTCATTTCTTTTTGTTCTAACATCAACACTCCTTAAGATTGAGCCCACTGACGGGCATCTTTTAGTTTAGTTATTCTTTGTTCTTTTACAGAATTTAAAAAATTGATTGCTGGTCCCAACTCTCCTATTTCGATATCAGGATTCAATTCAAGTAACGGCAAGAGAACAAATGCTCTTTGATGCATTCTCGGATGAGGAAGAGTCAAAAAATCAGAAACTCTCTGATCGTTTGCAAAGAGCAGTAGATCACAATCAATTGTCCTCGGCGCATTATGAACTCCGGCCGGACGTACTCGTCCCAAAGAATTTTCAATCTCAAACAAACTTTTTAAAAATTCCTCCGCTAAAACTTCATCATCCAACTTCACCCGGAGCACGGCATTTAAATAATCAGGCCCCGAAGAGTCAATCGGAGCGGTTGAGTAAAGACCAGATGCTTCGACTTTTTTTACTCCATTAAGATTCTTTATCAAATCCACGGACTTTTTCAATGTTTGCTCCGGCTCTCCCAGATTGGCTCCTAATGCGACAAATGCGAACTTCATGATTTTCTAGGTGTTAATAAGGCTGAAGTTGCTCTTTTACGGCGTACACCAGTCCGAGGGGCTCCTGTCTTTTCTTTTCGTGGCTCCTGGATTACCTGTCGGACATTTTCCACCTGTTTTTGCAAAGCCTCTTTTGCTTTATCAACACTGAGTGCCTTACTCTGAATTGGAGCAGCTTGTTCCGGCTCGTTTTTTCTATCTTCTTTTTCTAATCCGGGTGCCTCAAACACTGTAGCAGAGACTGCCTGTACAGAACCATCAATCATCTTGGAAGATGGTTTGCGCTTTCTTGTACGTCTCCTTTTTTTCTTTTCTCCTAAGGCTGTTCTTGGACGGTTGGAAAGCTCTCTTCTCATCTCCAACCTATCTTCAGGCGAAGCCTCTTCAAATGCTGTCCACCAGTCAGCTAATTCATGAGTGACTTCTCCACTGGAAGCTCTGATGAGAAAAAAATCATAAGCAGCTCTAAATCTTGGATGATCCAGTATCTTCATGACTGCGGCAGATTCTCTTCTTTCCAGTTTAGGTTGCAGCCTCCAAATATCTTCCATATCTCTTATAAAACGATTCTGAATGCCATTTGCATCGGAACTATCTACAACTCTCCGAATTGCTTCCTGCCACATTCTGTTAACTGTCAGAGATTCCGGTTTGTTTTCCTCTAATTCCTTTATCCGTTTTTTGACATTGCTCCACAGCAATATTGCAAAAATGAAACTTTGTGAAATAGACTTCCCATGAGAAACTCTGGCATCTGATTTCTCCAATGCTTTATGTAAAAATGGGTCATCATCCGCAGCAAGGAACTTTTCTAAGAGTGGAATTTTTTCGTTAATGCCATATCTGGTAAGCAATTCAAGGCACTCGACAGAAGCTCCGCTCATGAGCATCTTCATGACTTCATCAAACAAACGGGCTTCAGGAACTGCCAGCAACAAAGACTGCATTTCCTTCATCGGTTTGGATGTTTTAGGATCAATTTTGAAGCCAAGCTTTGCAGCAATCCGGATGGCTCTCAGGATGCGAACAGGGTCCTCACGGTATCTAACCTCCGGATCACCGATCATTCTTATGCGCTTTTTCCTGATATCAAGAAGACCGTTGTGATAGTCGTAAACCTCTTCAGTCAACGGATCGTAATACATCGCATTTACAGTGAAATCTCTACGGGCTGCGTCTTCATATTGCTCTCCGTAGACATTATCATCTGTGACTCTGCCGAATGAATCCTTTTCCACTCCTTCCTGTCTTAGACCTCGAAACGTTGCAACCTCTATCGTCTCTGCATTTCTGGTAACGTGAACAAGTCTGAATCTCCTGCCGATGATGATGGCTCTTTTAGTAATTTTCTTAACTTGTTCAGGTGTTGCATCTGTTGCGACATCAAAATCTTTCGGAGTATGGTCAATCAAAAGATCTCTGACCGCACCTCCGACAATAAACGCCTTAAAACCCGCCTCTCTTAACTTTTTGCAAACAGAGATCGCAAACGGACTAACTTTTTTAATGTCGATGTTGTGCTCGTCCTTAGCCAAGATCCTTGGCTTTTGACGAATTTTTCTTGTTCCAAACAAATTCTGGACACTATCTACAATTTCCTGAATCACGTAGCTTTCTCCGAAATGTTTTCCATTGAGGCCTCTCGCACAGGAAATAATCTCATTATTTCCCAGCCCCTTTTTTCGGCAATCACAGTTAAAGCCTTATCCGGATTAGTCGCTATTGCACTACCGCCATGCTCACTAATGTACTCTAATAGTGGCAAATCGTTTATTGAATCAGAGTAGAAGAACGAATTCTTCAAAGCACTCAACCCTCCTTTGTCTTCAACAAACTTATTTACGGCCCGGATCTTTCCTTCTTTAAATGTATGCCATAACCATTTACCGGTGAATTCTCCATTCTCATCTTCATCCGGCTCTGCTGCAATCAATGTGTCGGCACCAAATAACTTTGCTATTGGTTCTACCACAAAACGATATGTTGCAGTCACGATCACTACTGTATCACCGGCTTTTTTATGATGTTCTACAAGTTCAACCGCGTTGGGCTTTATGTTAGGAATAATGTACTTTTCAATGTACTCTTTGCGGAACTGTTCCAGTTCTTTCCTAGGAAACCTTGCCAATAAGGCCATCTGAAAATCTTCAAATTTAACAATATCCAGAACACCTTTTACGTAGTCTTCGTCGAACTGTTTTTCTATTTGAATATTTTTTTGTTGGTCTTCTCCGGTTTTGCTGATCAGAAAATAAGACCACAATCCGCTACTATCAACAGGCAAAAGCGTGTGATCCAGATCAAAAAAAGCAAAAGTTTTAGATTTCATTGTTTTCAATTGGTCTGCTGAGTTTTGTTCAACCATTCTTTAATTAAAGGAATTGTTATTGCTCTGCCTTTGGATAGTGAATAATTGTCCAGTTCTTCAAAAAGAACGGACAGAGTTCTCAAATCTCGAGGCAAATAGGTTGACATCCAGTTAATGACATCATCTGATAGAGTTAACCCGTTATTGCGCGCCCGGTGTATGAAAAGAAGACCCCTGTCATCATCACTTAACGGTTCAATTTCCAGGACCGTTCCCCATCCAAGTCTGCTGGTTACATCTTCCCTCATACCGCTCGTCTTTAAACTCATCGGGCTTCTGTCTCCAGAAACGATCAAATGAGTATTGGAATGAGCACGAACCTGATTGATAAGTTCAAATAATCCGGCCAATTCTTCATCATTAAGTTTCTGGACATCATCGACGGCATAAATCTTAATTTTTTCGTCGAATACCGGCACTTTCTCCTGATTTTTTACTAAGGATTTCAACAAATGAGTTTTTCCTACTCCGGGGCCTCCGAAGACATAAACGATCTGAGGGCCGATACCTGTTGCCAGTTCCCGGAATACATTTACAGCATCAATATTTCTCCCTGCAATAAAGTTATCCAGTGTCGGTGCTTCCGTCTGAAAAAATGAAAGTACAAGTTGTAAGTTCTCTGATGTCATATCTTAAAAATCGAATATTGGAGAATTTTAGTCTTTAAGAAGGAGCTTATTAACTCATGCGTCAATTTTTAGCATCAATTTTTTCTGATAAGGTCAAATTAGGCATACAGAACTACCCGTTTAATGTCTCAAAAGTGGGGTATCCGGACTCAAAAAATATTCAAGGGATATAGGATACTCATATTCATTAGTTGAGAGGTATATACCGATGTACGTATTTAACGAATCCATCTGGCCTACAGAAGATGCTATTAAGATTGTGAGAGGCAACGGTTCTTCAAAGATTGCTGTTTTTGAAGATCCTAACTGTCCCTATTGTCAAAAATACGATCGTGAAACTTTAACCAAAATCAACAACGTCACTATCTATGTTTTCATGGTTCCGTTCCTTAGTGAAGACTCCATGGTGAAAGCTTGTTCTATTTGGGGAAGTGCTGATCGCGAAGCTGCATTTTTGAAATGGATGGTTGAAGGAATCGAACCAACCGCTTATCCCACAGAAAGAGGCGAAGCCGTTATGAAGAGGAATCTGGAACTCATGGAAAAACTTGGAGTTCAAGGTGTTCCGGCAACATTCATCGCTGACGGCAGAGGCCCATTCGGTGCAATGCATGTAGGCCCATTAACCCATAAGATGGTTCAGGACTAACTATTCCTGACAAAACTAATAGCGGCCCGCAACGGCCGCTTTTTCTCAAAACGGGTCTTCTCTTTCCACTCTCTTAAGTTCTCGCAAGCCTCCTATAGGCCTATCTTTTCGTTGCAAAAAACAAAATTCTGTTCATTTGACTAAGAGTTTCTACTTATATAGACTTGCGCACTTTCTTTAAGAAAACTTTAACTTTTTAGGAGGCCTACATGATTGCACTTACGAAGTGGACAAAACTTGAACGTTCCGTAACTCGCAAATTTGCAGAAAACGCAAACTTTTCTTTAGGCTTTTTTTCTTTGCTTAAAAGAAATTTTCGATCCGGGCCGGCAACATGGATTTTGTTGTCCTCTGACTCAGGATTTATGAAGCAGAAAGTTAACCAATCATTGATGAATAAAGAATATCTGCAGGATCCGCTTTTGTCTTCTTTTAGAGACTAAAGAGAGCTAAAGAGAGCTAAAGAATTCAAAAATTCCATAGTCTGCATTTGTTAAAATTACGTCATCCTAATTTTCATTACAACTCAATTCCAATGACCAAACCATTATCTTATGCAGACTCCGGTGTTTCCATTGATGCCGGAGACGAACTCGTCGAAAGAATCAAGCCGCTGGCAAAGAAAACATTGATCCCCGGAGTATTAGGCTCTATCGGAGGCTTCGGGGCAATGTTCGAAGTTTCCAAAGACTACAAAGAACCTGTTCTTGTTACCGGCACTGACGGTGTAGGCACTAAACTCAAATTAGCTTTTCTTCTCAATCGACATGACACTGTCGGTCAAGATTTGGTCGGAATGAGTGTCAACGATATTTTGGTTCAAGGAGCCAAGTCTCTTTTCTTTTTAGACTACTTCGCTTGCGGTCACCTGGACGTCGATGTTGCCGAAAAAGTTGTCGGTGGGGTTGCCAGAGGATGCGAACTTGCCGGTTGTGCTTTAATCGGCGGGGAAACAGCTGAAATGCCCGGAATGTACCCGGAAGGCGAATATGACCTGGCCGGTTTTGCCGTTGGTGTAGTCGAAAAGTCAAAAATTATTGACGGTAAATCAATTAAACCGGGCGATGTTGTTTTAGGTCTAACTTCAAGCGGGCCTCACTCCAACGGCTTTTCTTTAATCCGTAAGGTTATTGAAGTTAGCGGTGCCTCCTGGGAAGAAAAAATCGGAGACAAAACACTGGCAGAAGCAGTTATGGAACCGACCAGAATCTACGTAAAACCTGTACTGTCAGTCATGGAAAATGTAGAAATTAAAGGAATGGCTCACATCACCGGTGGCGGTCTCTTAGAAAACGTTCCGAGAATTCTTCCTGATAATGTTCAGGCGGACATTAAGGCCGGATCCTGGCCACGCCCGGAAATTTTCAACTGGCTGCAAGAAAAAGGTAACATCGAATCTCATGAGATGTACAGAGTATTCAACAACGGTATTGGCATGGTTGTCATTGTAGATAAGGACAACGCGGAAAAGGCTATGAAGTTGTTTGAAGAAGCCGGCGAGACAGTATACAAAATTGGCTCTATCGTCGAAAAACCGGAAGGACAGGCAGCCTGTATCGTCAAATAATTTTGAGTAATTTTTAAAAAACGAGGTCTAATCACTGCGGCCTCGTTTTTTTATTCAAACTCTTAAAACACCCAACACTGACCATTCTTTCTCATCAAATGCAATAAAAAAAGTATTTCCGATTGTGACAAAGGTATATTTTTTGAGTTAATTTGTTGTTTGAATAATTAATACAACCTTGCAATTTAAGGAGTAATAATGGAATCGATTGTTAGCACCGTCAACAGCGTGGTCTGGTCTCCCGCTCTGGTGTATTTATGTTTGGGTGCAGGGTTGTTTTTGTCGCTGAAAGGCGGCTTCCTGCAACTTCGTCATCTGAAACACATGTGGCAACTCTTATTCCAGCCAAAAGATACCGTCACAGGAGTTTCTTCTTTCCAGGCATTGTCTATGACACTTGCCGGCCGTGTCGGAACCGGCAATATTGCCGGTGTTGCAACAGCCATTACTTTCGGTGGTCCCGGTGCGGTTTTCTGGATGTGGATGGTTGCTTTCTTAGGAGCAAGCTCGGCCTACGTTGAATCCACTCTCGGTCAGATTTATAAAGAAAAGATCAACGGCGAATATCGTGGCGGCCCGGCTTTCTACATTGAAAGAGGACTTGGCATTAAATGGTTTGCCTGGTTATTTGCCATCACTACAATTTTTGCAACCGGCTTGTTCCTTCCCGGCGTTCAGTCAAATGCGATTGCAGCCAGTATGGAAACAGCCTTTGGAATTACTCCTGCAATTTCAGCAGCTGTCGTCACGGCATTGCTAAGCTTCATCATTCTTGGTGGTGTTAAAAGAATTGCGGTATTTACCTCTTTAGTTGTACCGTTTATGGCACAAGCCTATGTAATCGTAGCCTTAGTCATCGTAATCATGCACGCCAACCTTGTCCCAGATGTTCTGAAGCTAATCATTTCCAGCGCATTCGGGTTTGATGCGGGGTTTGGAGCTATCTTAGGTATGGCTGTTTCATGGGGCGTCAAACGTGGTATTTATTCCAACGAAGCCGGTCAAGGTACTGGTCCTCATGCCTCCAGCGCGGCCTCTGTGAGCCACCCTGTCAAACAAGGTCTGGTTCAGGCTTTCTCAGTCTATGTTGACACTCTGCTCGTCTGCTCAGCCACTGCTTTTATGATTCTGATCACTGGCTGTTATAACGTCGTAAGTGAAGAAAATAAGCCTCTATTTATCGGCTTAAAAGATGTCGCCACAGGGCCGGCTTACACTCAACATGCAGTAGAAAGCTTGATGCCTGGTTTCGGACAAGCATTCGTTGCAATTGCACTATTCTTCTTCGCCTTTACAACAATTCTTGCTTATTTCTACATTGCTGAGACTAATGTTGCATATTTAAACAGAAAGTGGAAAGCTCCTTCTCTTTATATGATCCTCAAGATTCTGTTCTTGTGTTCCGTCGTTTTCGGCGCAATCAAGACTGCAGAGCTCGCTTGGGCAATTGGTGATATCGGTGTCGGCTTGATGGCCTGGTTAAACGTTATAGCGATATTACTGATGCACAAAGAAGCTTTTGTTTGTCTCAAGGACTATGAAAGACAGAAAAACATTGGCCTGGATCCGGTTTTCCATCCGGAAGCTTTAGGCATAAAAAATGCTTCTTATTGGACAGCCGGAAGAGCGGAAGAAATTCGGGATAAAGAACGCAAAAAACTTGAAGCCGGCTCAAGAGATGATCTTGAAGGCAATGTTCTTAATGTCTAACTGAGGATTTCTACCTAAAGGGGCTGTTGCAAAATTCACTCTTTGAAAGAGAATTTTGCCGGCCCTTTCTTCTAT
>CANTYJ010000064.1 GCA_947854175.1 uncultured Turicimonas sp.
GCTTCTATCGTAAAGGAACGGCAGTGTCTTCACTGCCGTGTGATAGGATGTCTACAAACGATTCCAATGAAGATCCCCATTATTTTCTAGTTCATCGCTTTCTTTAATTTCATTGCTTCAAACAATGAACACATAAAAGCCTAAGCGTTTCCAATAGGAATCTAACTTTAGAAGCCCTATACCAAATTAATAACGACTATTCTTTGAATATCAAAAGATATGACGGTTTAAAAAATTTCTGCGTGAGGTAGTAGTTTGATTCATTTTAAATATCACCACTACAGGAGTAAATAAAGAACAGCTTCCACGACTTCAGAAATCAAATTTCTTGAAACCCAGATCCTACTGTTAACTAAATACCTTTACATTTTCGTATCATTGGGAACAAACGTCTTACGACAAATTAACAGAGTCACTTTAATAGGTTTATTCCAAAACTTTTATTACCCGTTGAGAAATCACTGGAAGAAGCAACCCAACCATGCTTCCAACACCGAGAGCCGAAATTAACGTTCCTTCCCGTATCCCTTCAATTGATTCAAAAAGCCATAATGATAGCCCGACACTTGTCGCAATAAAGATCCAATCGGCTATCACTTTAACTTTTGCATATGTTGATTTGAACACTCTGGCCAAAGCCAACATAAATCCTTCCGGTGCTGTGACTGATACATTAGCGATTAGTTGCAAACTTAGTCCGCAAGCTAAAACAAGAATTCCTAGCAACAAAGCAGCTAACCTTTCTTCATAGAGGTTTAAAGAAAAATAGCTATATGACATTAAAGCAACGTCACAAAAAAGACCAAAAATAACTGCGGTCGGTAGTTGCCACAAGCTTTTAAGTTCAAATGCAGTCCCAAGTATTGCTTTTTGACCTGCCAGTAATAGTATTTGTTCAATGGCTACGCATGTACCAAAAGATATCGGAAGCGCTAAAGAAACAACATAGGGTAGAGACATCACAGGACTGACACCAAGTTGACTTTTTACAATTAAGCCAACTCCGAATGCCGCCACAAACAAGCCGGATAAAAAAATGACTATTCGTTTTATCCTCTTATGTAACATGTTATCTCCTCGGCATGCAGGTATATTTAATCACAAATGAGTTACAACGAATATTAGTATCTATACCTTGTTTTCTAGTGCTGATATGAAATTCGTTCGAGCTTTCTCTTAACTCTTTCGGTTTCTTCTCTTCCCCATTCAGAGAAAATTCTTCTTAGCCAAATACATCCATCATCATTGTGAACTCTCTCTCCCCAAATTAAAGAGTTCCAAATATTCGGTTGAACAATTTCGTCTGTTAGAGGTAAAAAGTCCAATTTGTTTGCACGAACTCCAATTTCAGCTGCTCTATAACCACAAATAGCAATTAAATCCGTTTTCTCGATAGCTTCCCATGCAGTATTAAAACGTGTTGTAGAAAATCTGGTTCTTTCACGAAACTTTTCGAAAGGAAAAACGTTTTGATCGGGAGAAGTCCAGTGATTATGTCTGCCGGTCGAGATACTTACTCTATCAAAAAGCTGTAAATCGTAAGACCTCAACGGACGTCCCAATTTTGATAAAGGATGTCCTTTACGAAATAGAACGACTCGATCGATGGGATATAAATCTAAGTAGTGAATTTCAGGTGGTAACGCAACTCTGGTAACAATTGCAAAATCAACTGCTCCTGACATCACCTTTTCAAATTCATTGTCATTGTGTTCCAAATGAATCCTGGCCAGAGGAGCCTCCTTTAGGAAACGAGGAATGATTCCGCCCATGATGTGAGAAACCTCGGCCATCATGCAACTGATGCGAAAACAACGTCGGCAAGTACGAGGTGAAAAACCTGAAGGCAACAAATCTTCTGATAGAAGCAAGAGTTGTTCGATAGTTGGCTTGATCTTAGAAAAATATTCTGTCCCGACGAGCTCTTTTGATGTGTAGACGAAACATTTTTCGCCCAGCTTGGACTGAATACTTTGTAGAGTTCTTGATGATGTCGATGGAGACAAGTTCATCACTTCACCGGCCTTAGAGAGATTGCTGGTCCTTTCCACCGCTAACAGAAATCGAAGTTCATCAAAAGTCAGTTGTCCAAAATTTTTGGAAGTCATAATTGTCAACCTCTTGAATGAATTTTATTCTTTCTAAATCATTCAACTGTGCACAACCTGCAATACTATGTTAGCAATAATTGCATAACTATTTTTCTTTCTGATTTGTCAAAATACTTTCAGCAGTAAAAAACAACAAACCAACTCACAATTTTCCAAGGAGAAATTCATGTTAAGAAGACAATTAATTGCAGCTGCAGTTGCTACAGCTTTTGCAACCGGTTTTTCTCTTCCGGCTTTCGCAACTCAGTACTTAGAAACAGATTTGGTTATCGTCGGTGGAGGCCTCTCCGGATTGGCTGCTGCACAGAGTGCTGTTGACCAAGGTGTAAAACCAATTGTTTTGGAAAAAGAAGCTACTTTGGGTGGCGGCGGGAACTTCCCGGAAGGTTCACTTGGTGTCGGTACACGCTATCAGAAAGAACATGGCATCAATACAACAGTTGATCAAGTCCTCACAGCAGCTCTTCAATTCCATCACTACAGAGCCGACCCGCATGTTCTTAGAGTTTTAATCGAAGAATCAGGCAACACAATTGACTGGGTTATGGATAAGGGTGCAGAAATGCGCGGAATTCGCACCATGTATCCTAAAGACGAATCTCTAATGACATGGCATCTTTTCAAGGGTGGCGCAGCTGGAATTATTCAACGCTTTGCTAAAGAAGTAAGAGCAAAAGGCGGCACAATCCTGACAGAAACTCCTGCTAAGAAGCTTATTGTCGAAAATGGCAAAGTTGCAGGTGTTGAAGCCGTTGATGGTGAAGGCGAAAAAGTAATTATCAAAGCCAAGAAAGTAATCCTCGCAACCGGTGGTTTTGAATCCAACAAAGAAATGTTGGCAAAATATGTGCATGACTCTTCCGCTCTCGGAATGTTTGAACCGGTTTGGTATAGAGGCCCGGTAACCGATGGCAAAAATGGTGATGGACGTACGGGTGACGGTATCCAAATGGCACAGTTAGTCGGTGCTGGCGTCAAAGGCATGCATACAATCGCCGGAAATGCTCCCTATCTTGCTGACCTTCCTCCTATCAACCAGTTTATGGGTCCTGATGAATTGAAACAAGGTCGTTGTGCACTTGCTCAGCCATGGTTGTGGGTTGATCAACATGGCAAGCGTTTCTTTAATGAATCTCGTGGTGCGGTTTTCGTTGATGTCTACAATGCAATGACAACTGCCGGCGGTGTTATGTACAACATCATTGATCAGCAAAAATATGATCAATTGGTTAATAAGGGAGCCTTACTTCCGTTCAATGCGATCGTTTTAGCCGGCGTTCCTCTTAAGGCTCTTCCAAAGACTTATGAAATCGGCCAGCAAAGAGGATGGGCATTCAAAGCCGACACTATCGAAGATTTAGCCACACAAATTGGTGTTCCTCCCGCAAACCTTAGGGCGACAATGGAAAAAGTCAATGAATATGCTAAAGCCGGTAAAGATCCTGAGTTTGGCAGATTGCCGGAACATCTGGCAACCTTCGATATGAACAAAGGTCCTTATTATGCACTTAAAGGCATTCGTGCTTTCTTCCTGACTCTTGGTGGCGTAACCGTTACTCCGAAATTTGAAGCAACGAACCCACAAGGTGACATTATTGCTAACTTGTATGTAACCGGCCAGGATATCGGTGGCTTATACGATTCCTCTTATGACCTGAAGTGTGAAGGTTCTGCCTCCTCATTCGCTATGACTAGCGGAAGATTGGCTGCTGACAACGCTATTCAGGCAATTAAAGAAAACAAATAATTTCTAACTTGATGGCCGGTCTAAAAGACCGGCCTTTAGGAATCCTCCATGAAATTTTCAATCTTTTTAGCAATCGGGTTTCTATGTTCAAGCTCATTGGTTTTTGGTGCACCGGCTCAATTTAAACACCAGGCTAAAAATGTAAATTGTGAAGCCTGTCACAAAACTAATGCCCCGGTGGCTGCTGCTAAATCCAAAAGTTGTAAGCAATGCCACAATTACAACGAACTCGCCGCCAAAACTTCCAAATTAAATCCTAATCCGCATGACTCTCACGCGGGTCAATTACGTTGTACTTTGTGTCATAAAGAACATTCGGAAAGCGTCGTTTACTGCAAAGAATGTCATAAAAACGGCGATCCAAAGTTTAATTTTAAGACGCCGTAACAACTTACTTTTCTCTTTATGTCATTACGAAAAAGCATTTTCCCGGACCAAATATTGCTCTGGGAAAGTGCTTTTATCTCTGCACGCATAGCTAGAAGCAGTTCTATCTCTAAAGTAACCAGTTATATAGATAACCTGAAAAAATAATACTCACCGTAACGATCCCAAAAAAGATTCCTATTAATTTCCAGGTCATCACTTTTCTTAGCATCATTGCTTCAGGCAACGATAACCCGACGACGGCCATCATAAAAGCTAAAGCGGTCCCTATAGAAACACCTTTTTGCACCAACACTTGTATAACGGGTACCATCCCGGCCGCGTTGGAATACATAGGAACTGCAAGAATCACGGATGCCGGAACGGCAAACAAGTTATCTTTTCCCATCCATTGCGCAAAGAATGCATCCGGAACAAATCCGTGGATTGCGGCTCCGATTGCGATGCCAACCAGAACATACAGGACTACACCTTTAACAATTCCATATGCATCCGAAATAATAGTCGGAAGGCGATGGATAAATGCAACCTTTTCCTGATTCCATTCCGCAGTCTCTATTTGAGATTTCTTTTGAATTTCACGTACCCATGGTGTCAACAAATAATCAAGATTCCATTTACTTAATATCCAGCCCCCTATCATGCCAAGCAAGATTCCGGATACGACATATATCAATGTGATCTTCCACCCGAATGTTGCTGCGAGCATCGCAATTGCGACTTCATTGACTAAAGGTGAAGTAATTAAGTACGCGAACGTCACTCCTAACGGAATTCCGCCTTTTACAAACCCGATGAATAATGGAATCGATGAGCAAGTACAAAAAGGTGTAATAGCACCGAATAACGAAGCAAAGAAATACTCAAATCCGTAGAGTTTGCGTGTTATCAAGAAATTTCTGAGTTTATCAACAGGACAATAAGCATTAATTATGCCCATGACTATCGATATCAGAAACAACAGAATTAAAATTTCAATCGAGTCGAAAATAAAAAAATGAACTGCCGCCCCCAACTCAGAATCGGGAGGTATTTTCATTAAGCCATATACAAGCCAGTCTGCAAAGTCTTTAATCATTGCAGTAGGTCCTTAACTTGTTGAAGGTTCAGTTTACGTCCGACAGAAACAACTTTTTCATCAATAACAATGGCCGGCAATGACATGATGTTGTAAGCCATAATTTCTTCCATGTCATTGACTTTAGTCACTTTGGCATCCAACTTTAATTGAGCAACTGCCTCTTCAACAGTTTTAAAGAGAGCCACACAGCCGGGACAACCGGTACCTAATACTTTGATTTCCATCATGATCTCCTTTATATTCGTAGTTCGTCGAACTACGAACAATTCCAAAAAAAATTTTTGTCTTTACGAACTTTGTTATTTGCAGCAGTCTTTTTTGTCGGGCACTAGGAATGGAGAATTCTCATCAAAAAACTCTGAAAAGAGTTTCTTGGCTTCCTGCCAATTGTCTTTTCTAATGCAATACTTAACTTTTGGCGGTTCTATCGTTCCTTGAATCAGTCCCGCATTTTTTAGTTCTTTCAGATGTTGAGATACCGTAGCCTTAGCAATCGGAAGCATCTCACTGATTTCTCCAAAAAAACATTCATCTCTTCGAGACAAGAATTGCAAAATTGCAATTCTTGAAGGATGAGACATTGCTTTTGCGTATCTGGCGATCTTTTCGCAATTACACTTCATTTTAGTAAAGTTTGTTCGTTGTTCGTAAAACAACGAACAATATAAAACCGGACGATTGTACTGTCAATTTCAGAATGTTCAATTTTGTTTCAATGTTGAAAACAATTGATGGCTTTTGTTTAGTGGCTATGCAAAACGCCGTGAGTTTTAGACTTTCACGGCGTTTTTAACTTGGGTGCTATCTTAGAAAAAGATAAGCAACGAATGATAAAAAACAGGGGCTGCAAAAAATAGCATTTCCAGTCTATCTAAAGTGCCGCGTGTCAGAAGCATCGTATTATCTAATCTCTTCGCGCCTAAAGACTGTTTAACAGAGGACATAACCAATGCCCCTAACGTACCTGAAACAATAATTAATAATGACATTAAAGGAGCTTGCCAGGCACGGAATGGTGTCATCCAGAATAGAGCGGAACCGACAGCTAAAGCTCCCGCACTTCCAATAATGATTCCCTTCATTGTTTTGTTTGGATTACTGCTGGTCGGACGTCCTTTGAAAATAGCAGAAGCCATGATCTGAAAAAGGTCCGCCAGATAAAGAACAATGAGGAAATAAAGTAATACCAGAAGTCCGCTGGAATGATATCGGGTCATAGATATGGTAGCAATTACAGGAGCATGGCTGACACAGAAAATACACAGCATGATGCCCCATTGAACCTTGGCCACTCTTTCCAAAAATCTTTCAGAATCTTTGCTCAATGCCATCACAACCGGTAGTGCTAAGAAAAGATATACCGGAATAAATAATGTAAAAAGATTAAATGAGTTAAGCCAAATCAGCACATATTGAACCGGAATTGCAATATAAAACGCAATAATCAGAATAGAGTGATCATGCCGTCTGGTGGGAGTAAGAGCAATAAACTCCCGGAGAGAAAAAAAGGATGCCAGTGCGAATAAAAATAACAGAGCAATTTGGCCCAAGTAAACAGCGACTGCAAAAACGAGTATCAGGCCCCACCCGGCCCGTATTCTTGAGTTAATGACATTGAGCCGGTCTATCGCCAGAGGATCCTTTGCACGTGTTTTAAGCCATTGGCCAATTGCTGTCCCCATGGCAATCAATACGATTAAGACAACCATAATCGTAAAGTAAGCCTCTTGCGTTGAAAATCCTAATCTCATCTCTTGCATGTCACAGATCTCTTGCTAATTTGATAATGGATGCTCTGGCTTTTTCTAAGAATTCTTCTTTTTTTTCGTCAGAACTGTGCGGCAAAGGGGCTCCGAAACGGACAGAACACAAAGTTGGAACGGGCAAAAGTGCACCTTTAGGCATGGAACGGTGTAAATTTTCCAGATAAACTGGAATAAGTTCCACTTCCGGAAATTCCGTCATCAGTCTCCAAATCCCGCTTTTAAACGGGCCGGGAAGAGCTTGAGGTGTTCGGGTTCCTTCAGGAAAGATTATTAATGAACTTCCCTCTCTGAGTGCTTGTCTCATCGGATCCATCGGATCAGAATTTTCCGTTCTTTTGCGATCAACAAGAACAACATTAAGTTCGTCAACAGCAATTCTTTTTCGAATACCGGATTGCCAATAATCTTTGGCTGCCACGGGCCGTGTGTTCTTCCTAAGTTCCTTTGGCAAAGCTGACCAAATGACAATCGTGTCCAAGTGGCTCGTATGATTAGCAAAGTAAATTCTTTGCTTTTTCTCCGGAGCACAACCTACCCATTGAGGATATGCACCAACCAATAATTTGGTCATCCAAACCATCGGTGTCATAAATTGGAATAGATGTTTCAAGACTACCTACCGATAACTTTTGTTTAAATCGAATTATGCCTTTTTCTAGAGGACAATTGCTGACTAAAAATTATAAAAAATGTCCTTTTCTTTTTCGATCCTAGTCTTTTTCGTAATCTCAAATTCCTCTATAACTCTAAGGAATTACACTAATTTCAAACTCATAGCCTAAATTTTGTATTTGAACTTCCCTTTGCCGGTATTTTTTGATCTAAATTATTCTTCATCAAAGAAAGAGTGTTTATCCCATGTTTGCAACTAAGTTTTATTTTTACTTCTTTTATTTTCCTTCTTCGGCGGGAGAATAGGTTGCGCATAAAAAACACGTCAACAATTCAAACCGCCGTCAAAACCGGCGGTTTTTCATATCTAGCTTTAAAAAACCGGAGATTAAACCAAATGAGTTACTTAACCGATGATCTAAGAATCAAAGAAATTAGAGAATTGACTCCTCCTTCACATTTGATTAGAGAATTCCCATGTGAGCAGTTAGCCTCTGAAACCGTCCATCATGCCCGAGAAAATGGTCATCGCATTATTCATGGAGAAGACGATAGACTTCTCGTGATCGTCGGCCCGTGCTCCATTCACGATCCCAAGGCAGCTATCGAATATGCCACACGTTTAGTTGAACTAAGAAAGAAATACGCAAATGAGCTCGAAATAATTATGAGAGTTTATTTCGAAAAACCGAGAACCACCCTAGGTTGGAAAGGACTGATCAACGATCCTGATCTGGACGGTAGCTTCAGAATCAACCATGGGCTAAGAGTTGCCAGAGAACTTTTAATGGATATCAATGAACTGGGTATCCCGGCCGGGACGGAATATTTAGATATGATTACTCCGCAATACATTGCTGATCTTATCTCTTGGGGTGCAATCGGCGCCCGAACAACGGAAAGCCAAGTTCACAGAGAATTAGCCAGCGGCTTGTCATGCCCGGTTGGATTTAAGAATGGAACTGATGGGAATGTCAAAATAGCTATCGATGCCGTTAAAGCCGCCGAACATGAGCATGTATTTTTATCAGTTACTAAAGGCGGACACTCTGCCATTGTTGTAACCTCTGGTAATGAAGACGCTCATGTCATTCTTAGAGGTGGAAAAGCTCCGAACTATGATGAAAGAAGTGTTTCTGAATGCTGTGAAAAACTTGAAGCTGCCGGCATTTATCCTTCTGTCATGATTGATGCCAGTCATTCCAACAGTGAAAAGAAACACAAAAAGCAACTCGACGTTATTGAAAACATCTGTGGTCAACTGGCCGCCGGCAGCAAAAAAATTATGGGCGTCATGATTGAATCCAACCTGGTTGAAGGCAATCAGCCGCTCGTAGAAGGTAAAGAATTGGTATATGGCCAATCGATTACAGATGCATGTATCGGATGGGAAGATACTGAAATAGCTTTAGAAAAGCTAGCCAAAGCGGTCCGGGACCGTCGAGACTGGAATAAATAATAACTGATGATCCGGATGGCAACAGATTGTTTGTTGCCTTCGGGCAAATTTTACAATCTTATTTTTTGAAGTTTATCTTCCAGCTCATTCAGTTTTTTAATAGCTTTCTCAATCCTTGCAATCCTTGCGAATGCATCTTCTTTGTACTCTAAAATTCTCTTCAGCAAATCCTCCTTATTTGTATCTTCTTCCTCAAAAGCAGACAGGATTCGTTTTATGCATTCGAGCTTCATTCCGTTTTCACGGAAGTTCATGATGGTTTGTAACCTTTCCAGTTCTTCACGCCCGTAAAGCCTGTGATTACCTTGAGTTCGTCCTTTGTTCGATAACAGACCTTCTTTTTCAAAGAAACGAATGGTATCAATTTTGCAACCTGTTATCTGACTTAGTTCTCCGATCTTAAAAAAATCCTCTTGCATCTCGAGCAACTCCAGGTTTTATAGTCAAAACATATATTACTTAAGGAGACTATATTATGAAATTTGAACAATATAGAGGTGCAACTTCTACCGTAGAATTTGCCGGAAAACATTTTCTGATTGATCCGATGTTTGCACCGGCCTTTTCTTACCCGCAAATTCCTTTCACAAAAAACTGTGCTAAAGGCAACCCAACGGTAGATGTTCCTTTAGATCCCATTAAGTTGTTGAACTACGATGCTTTAATCGTCACGCATCTTCACTTCGATCATTTTGACGAAGATGCGATCAGAGTATTACCTAAAGACAGATTAACCTTCGTTCAAAGTTTGACTAACAAATCTGTATTGGAACATTATGGATTTACAAATGTGACCATGTTATCCGAGGAAGGTACAAAATACGGTGACATTATTCTTTATAAGACCTCTTGCAATCACGGTAGTCTTGATCCGATGTCAAATGACTTCTATCAAAAAGTCGGTTTAGATAATGACGCCATGGGAGTCGTTTTTAAGTCACCGGAAGAATCTAAGGTTCTTTATCTCGTCGGAGACACTGTATGGTACGACAAGGTCGAAGATAACATTCTGAAATATAAACCTGATGTGATCGTTGTCAATGCCGCCGGTGCTGAGTTCCCAGAAAATCATCCAATTATCATGAACGTCGAAGACGTTGAAAAAATTTGCCGGTTTGCTTCTTCTTCAACGATTGTTGCCAGTCATATGGATGCAGTCTCACACGCAACCGTTAGCCGCAAGGATCTGCAAAAACTTATAGAAGAAAAGCACATAACTAATCTTTTGATACCTTCTGACGGTCAGGTTTTGTCTTTCTAAACTTTTAAATACCGTCAACAATTAAAGAGCCGGAGAATCATTACAACGCTCCGGCTTTCTTATTGAGCTCAGGAATTAAATATTATTTGGTTGTCTCTTCCTTAATATCTTTTTTCTTGTTCTGGTCCGGATTAAATTCTCCCAAGTGATCTACCGGATGCTTCCTTGCAATCCAAGCATCTGTCTTATGGAGAAGCTCTTTTAATACCTCTTTATTTTTAATTGGAGAAATGAGAGAAACGACTGCTAGACCGGTATACATAGCCTGTAATAGCTGCATTCGGCTAAGATGTTCTATGTCGTTCTCGTCCACCTCGTAATACTTAAAGATCAGATCTCGAAAAATCTCGTTATTTTTCCTGATCTGTTCCATTAGTTTCGGATCTCTTGTCGCCTCTGTCGTCAACGTTAACATCAGTGCGGAGCGTCTCGGATCTAATAAGTTCTCAATACAATTACTGTTATCGAGTTTTCCGTCATCGCACATATTTTGTCTGAAGTTCTCAAACAGTTCCTTGCTCATACGCATTTGGACTGCCATCGCCAAATCAGCCTTACCTTTATAAAAGTTATAAATGTGAGGAGGACTTAACTCTGCTTTTTTGGCGATATCGCTCATGCTGGCCGCATGAAACCCCTTCTCCAAGAAAATTTCCTGGGCAGCCTCAAGTAAACGCTCTCTTTTGATGTCAGTCCTATTAGAAAATTTGTGCATATCATTGAACCTTTTCTACTTGAACGACCACTGTGTTCGGCTTTTCCGGTTGTGCCATAGTAACGGCTGCTTTTGGAGGCTCTACATCAACAGCTCCTCCTCCTAACACCTTGTAGAGATTGATGTTATTAGCCAATCTATTTTGTTCTGCCGTGATGTAGTTAGTTTGAGCAGCAACCATCTGTCTCTGACTTTCCAGAACAGTCAGAAAGCCGTCGAGACCGTTTTTGTAACGGCTATAGGACAGGTTATAAGCTTTTTGAGTTGCATCAACTAAAGCCTTCAAAGCATTACATTGCTTTTTCATAGTGCCTTCAGTTGCCAGAGAGTTCGAAACTTCAGCAAAAGCACTCTGAATTGTTTTTTCATAATTGGCAATCTGGACTTTGTGCTCTGCTTCAGCTTGTCTCAATTGAGAGATATTGGCTCCTCCGGTAAACAAAGGCAATGTAATACCGGGTGCAAATGACCACAAGCCGGAGCCGCCGGAGAACAAATCACTTAAATGTTGCGAACCAGTGCCAACTCCTGCCGTCAAAGTAATTCTTGGGAAGAAGTTGGCTCGGGCTGCTCCAATATTTGCATTCGCTGCCCTCAGCTGGTTTTCAGCTGCTCTAATATCCGGTCTATTCAGTAAAACAGTACTGGACAATCCCTTCGGAGCAATAGCTCCATAAGCACTTGGAGCTTCCAACTTAGTCGGCTCTAAATCCATCGCCACGGCAGAACCGACAAGCAAAGCCAAATTATTTCTGGCGATTGCCAATGTTCTTTGATACTGAACAACGGCAGCTCTTGCAGTCTCTACAGTGGTTCTTGCCTGTTCAACATCCAGAAGAGAACGTGCTCCTAATCTGTAACCGTCAGAAATCAATTTAAAACTGTCTAACTGACTCTTAAGAGTAACCTGTTGGAGTCTGAGTAACTCTTTCTGGGCTCCAATGTTCAACCAGGCATTTGCCACTTCAGCAATAAGGGAATTTTTTGTTCCGTGTTTAGCTTCTTCAGTTGCTAAATAATTCTGTAAAGCCGCTTCCGTCAGACTTTGAACTCTGCCAAACAAGTCAATTTCCCAGGCTGTGCTGGCTAAAGTTGCTCTATAGCTATGGGAAGTAAAACCATTTCCTGTTTGTGACATGGTATCAGGAGTACGGGAAGCTGAAGGAGCAAAATCTGCTCCTATATTCGGCATCAACCCGGAACGCTGAATACCATAAGCAGCTCTGGCTTTTTCAACATTAAAGACCGCAATCCTCAGATCTCTGTTATTTTCCAGAGCAGTCCTAATAACTTGTCTCAACTTAGGATTTGTAAAGTAGTTCTCCCAAGATGGCAGAGGCGCTTCGCTCAGGGCAACGTCACTATAGGCTTCACCTTGAGGAAATGTGGGAGCTACCGGCGCTTCAGGTCTGTCATACTTGGGTGCCATCGTGCACCCTGTAGCCAAAGCAACAGAGATCAGAAGCGGTGTAATTTTCAATAATTTCATTTAGTTGTTCTCCTCACTTCCGGAAGCTGACTGCAGTGTCTTTGCTCGGGAGTTGGTTGATTTTTTAGATTTGTCTCCGAATATTTTGACAATCAAAACATAGAACATCGGAACAAAGAAAATGCAGAGGAATGTACCGGTAATCATACCGCCGAGCACACCGATACCAATGGCGTTTTGTGCGCCTGACCCTGCTCCGGACGCTTTAGCCAACGGCAATACACCCAAGCCGAAAGCTAAAGATGTCATCAGAATTGGCCGGACTCTAAGTCGTACTGCTTCACTGGCAGCTTTAACAATCGGCATTCCCTCTTCATGAAGCGCCTTTGCAAATTCCACGATCAAAATTGCATTTTTACTGACAAGGCCAATTGTCGTTAACAAACCGACCTTAAAGTAAATATCGTTATGCATTCCAAAAGCTCCTGTCAGTCCCAAAGCACCGACAACGCCCAAAGGAATAACCATAATCACGGCAATAGGAATTGACCAGCTTTCATACAAAGCGGCCAAGCACAGGAACACAATCAAAACTGATAGTGCATACAAGGCTCCCGTTTGTGTATCTGCCTGTTTTTCCTGGTAAGAGATACCATTCCACGCAATTCCATAACCGAAGGGAAGATTTTGAGCAATTCGTTCAATTTCTGCCATCGCCTGACCGGTTGTATAACCGGGTGCAGGTGAACCTTGAATATTGACACCGCCTAACCCGTTAAATCTTTCAAGACGAGGAGAACCATATGTCCAATCAAGAGAAACAAATGAGGCAAA
Organism: uncultured Turicimonas sp.; assembly: GCA_947854175.1. Lineage (GTDB taxonomy): Bacteria > Pseudomonadota > Gammaproteobacteria > Burkholderiales > Burkholderiaceae_F > Turicimonas. The sequence continues at coordinate 13,403 of CANTYJ010000064.1, forward strand.
CGGAACCATTTCTCCTTTATCGTTTTTCACATACCATTTCTTGATATCTTCAGGGGCCTGACGGTACGGAGCATCACCCTGAACATAGACCTTTTTAATACGGCCTTTGTCATAGTAATCATTGACATAGGAAGATCCCCAAGCCGTCGATAATGCATCGTTGATAGCATCAACTGAAACGCCGAGAGCTGCTGCTTTCTTGAAATCAATATTAATCTTCAATTCAGGAGTATCTTCTTGGCCGTTCGGACGAACGTTGTACAGAACCGGGCTCTTAGCAGCTTCTGCCAATAACTGGTTACGTGCTTCAGTTAGTTTAGCGTGACCGGCCCCACCTAAGTCCTGCAGATAAAAATCAAACCCTTCTGCCATACCGAGTTCAGGAACAGGTGGTAACGCAAAACCAAAAGAAAGCGAGTCTTTCCAGCTCATCAGTGTTCTATTTGCTCTTAATGCAACATTCTGAGCCTTTTGAGAGATATGAGGTCTTTCTTTCCAGTCTTTGAGCTTGACGAACGCCATCGCAGCGTTCTGACCGGTTCCGGACAAGCTAAAGCCTGCAACTGTCATAACGGATTCGACATTATCCTTTTCAGTGTTAAGGAAGTAATCCTGCATTCTTTTAATAACCGGCAACGCCGTCTCTTGCGTAGCGCCTGCAGGTAACGTCACCTGAACCATCAAAGAACCCTGGTCTTCATCCGGCATAAACGCTGTCGGAACTTTTGTGAACCCGAAAACCATCAACGCTATCAAACCGCCGTAAATGACAAGAAATTTTACCCATCTCGGTGTCATGTAACTGACAGCTTTAGTTGAAGCATCAGCGCCTTTATTAAAAACACGATTAAACCACCCGAAGAATCCGGTAGAAGGTTTATCTTTATGAGACGGTTTTAACATTGTGGCACATAGAGCCGGAGTCAAAGTCAGGGCCACAAGAACAGATAAGGCCATGGCCGCAACAATCGTAACGGAGAATTGACGGTAAATAACCCCGGTAGAACCGCCAAAGAAGGCCATCGGCACAAACACCGCTGAGAGCACCATAGCGATACCGACAAGAGCTCCGGTGATTTGTCCCATTGATTTTTCAGTAGCGTCGTGAGCTGATAGTTTTTCCTCATGCATCACACGCTCAACGTTTTCCACTACTACAATCGCATCGTCAACCAACAAACCGATAGCCAAAACCATCGCGAACATGGTCAACATATTAATGGAGTAACCTAAAAGAGCAAGAACGCCGAAAGTACCCAAAACCACCACCGGTACCGCAATCGTCGGAATCAAGGTTGCCCTGAAATTCTGCAGGAAGAGATACATCACCAGCACGACCAGGACAATCGCTTCCATCAATGTTTGGACTACTCCTTGAATTGAAATCTTGATAAACGGTGTGGTATCAAACGGAATAACATATTCATAACCTTCCGGGAAATAAACGGAAAGTTCATCCATTTTCTTGTTAACCAGTTCAGAAGTTAACAACGCATTTGAACCGGAAGCCAGTTTAATCGCCATCGCAGCAGCCGGTTTGCCATTGTAAAAACCGGTCGCGAAGAAGTTTTCCTTATTCTTTTCAATTCTGGCAACGTCTCTTAAATATACTTGGGCGCCGTTATCGGTAGTTTTTAAGAAAATATCACCGAATTGTTCAGGAGTTTCCAGCAATGAACTAGAAGTAATGGTTGCGTTTAACTGAGTGCCTTTAACAGCAGGCAATCCACCGACCTGGCCGGAAGAGACCTGAGCGTTCTGGCTTCTAATAGCTGCCTTGACTTCAGCCGGAGTCAGGCTGTACTCATGAAGTTTTTCCGGATTCAACCAGATACGCATCGCAAAGGCTGAACCGAAGACTTGAACTTCACCGACACCCTCCACACGGCTCAAAGGTTCTTGAACATTGGAAACAAGATAGTCACCTAATTCTGCTTCACTAACCTTTCCGCTCTTCGAAGTTAAAGCAACCACCTTTAAGAAGCTTGCAGTAGTCTTCATGACGGTCAGGCCCAGTCTTTGAACTACCTCCGGCAAAGAGGACTGAGCCTGTGAAAGGCGGTTTTGAACCTGAACCTGAGCCATATCTGGATTGGTCCCGGCTTCAAACGTCAGAGTAATGGAAATCTGACCGCTTGAATCACTGGTTGAGTTCATGTAGAGATAACCATCCAGACCGGTCATCTTCTGTTCAATAATCTGAACAACAGTATCTTCAATTGTCTTAGCTGAGGCCCCCGGATAATTGGCGTGAATATTTACCTGAGGTGGAGCAATCTGCGGATACTGCGCAATTGGAAGGTTAAGAATAGATAACGTGCCGGCCAACATGATCACAATAGCGATCACCCAAGCAAAAATCGGCCTATTAATAAAAAACTTTGCCATTTAACACCCCATCCTTACTTCTTTTGCTCAGGAAGTTTGGAAAGCGGAGGAACAATTTCAACCGGAACACCGGGACGAATTCTCTGGAAGCCTTCAATAACGACTTTATCTCCCGGTTTCAATCCTTCTTCAACAATCCAATCAGGTCCGGAAGTATCTTTAGCGACAACCGGTTTCTGTGTAACGGTGCCATTCTCTACGGTAAGAACATAAGGAGCTCCGTCTGCACGTCTTAACAGCGCGCGTTGCGGTACCTTCAAAGCGTTTTCTTTCACCCCTTGAGGCAACTCTGCTCTAACGAACATTCCCGGCAGCAATGTATGGTCAGGATTTGGAAATTCTGCACGCAAGGTAATCGTACCGGTTCCTTCATCGACAGATACTTCAGATAAAGTCAAAGTACCCGGATATTTGTACTTGGTTCCGTCTTCCAGAATCAAATTAATTGGAATTGCGCCGTCATTAGCTTTAACTTTACCTTCTGCAATGTCTTTCTTGAGACGTAGCACATCTCCGCTGGCCTGATTGACGTCAACGTAGATCGGATCAAGAGTCTGAACGACCACCATGTTATTGGCTTGATAAGCTGTCAACAAAGCACCGGGTGTGACAAGTGATCTTCCGGCCTTCCCGTCTATAGGAGAACGAATAAGCGTGTAATCCAAATTGATCTCGGCGGCCTTCAATTGAGCTTTGGCCGCAGCTAAAGCAGCGTTTGCCTGTTTGACAGCTGCTTGAGCATCATCATTTTGCTGTTTACTGACGGCGTCATTTTTGACTAATTTAGAATATCTGTTGGCAGTTAACCTCGCCTGATAAAGCACTGACTCCGCTCTGGCAACTTCTGCTTCTGCACTCGCCTTCTGCGCTTCGTATAAACTTTTATCAATTTGATAGAGGGCCTGTCCTTCTTTAACTTCAGCACCTTCATCAAAAAGTCTTTTTTGGAGAATTCCTCCTACTTGGGGACGAACTTCAGCAACCATATAAGGAGCAGTTCTTCCCTGCAAAGTTGTAATCAAAGTCTCGTTAGAAGGAGTAACTTCCACAACGGAGACTTGAGGTTTTCTTTGAGCGCCTGCTCCCGGCGCCATGTTTTGAGCGCCTTTGTCGCCGCAGGCTGAAAGTGCAAACAAGCCAAGAATTGCGATAAGAGTCTTTGTTCTAGTTAACTGCTTTAAAAGCATTATGCCCTCATTCTAAATCTGTTAAAAAGTATGCTGAATTTTACAATTATCTGAATGAACATTCATTCATTAAAATTTCGGCGATCTAGTGGTTTCCACCTAAAAAAGGATGTCTAAATTATTTCTAAGAGTAACTTATGACTGACTTATTTTGGTTCAGTGGATAAAAAAAGCGAACTATTGACCGACTCTGACGGATATCATTGACTGTTTTTTCGAGGAGAAACGCTTTTTCTACAAATACAAAAAGAGCGATACAAACTTTAAATTTGTACCACTCTTCTTTTGTGTTCCGCCGTCTGACAGAACACTCTTTTCTTCGTTCGAAACTGTACTCGAAAGCGAAAAATTAACGCTTGGAGAACTGTTTACGACGACGAGCTTTGCGTAAACCGACTTTCTTACGTTCGACTTCGCGGGCATCACGAGTTACGAGGCCGGCCTGAGACAATACAGACTTCAAACCCTGATCGTAATCGATAAGAGCACGTGTAATACCGTGACGGATCGCACCGGCCTGACCGGATTCACCACCGCCGTGAACATTAACTTTAATGTCGAATGTTTCAACATTGTCAGTCAAAACGAGAGGCTGACGAATAACCATACGGCCTGTTTCGCGGTGGATGTATTCATCCAACGGACGGCCATTGATAACGATAAGACCGGAACCGCGCTTCATGAAAACACGAGCGACTGAACTTTTACGGCGTCCGGTACCATAGTTGTAAATACCAATCATGTTTAGATCTCGAGCTGTTTAGGTTGCTGGGCAGAATGCGGATGTTCATTACCTTCGTAAACGAAGAGTTTCTTAAACATGGCATATCCGAGAGGTCCTTTTGGAAGCATGCCTTTAACAGCGATTTCCAAAGCACGGCCAGGGTGTTTTTCC
>CANTYJ010000065.1 GCA_947854175.1 uncultured Turicimonas sp.
GTCCTTTTGGAAGCATGCCTTTAACAGCGATTTCCAAAGCACGGCCAGGGTGTTTTTCCTGCATCTTACGGAAAGTTGTTTCGTAGATGCCACCTGGGTAACCGGAGTGACGGAAATACTTCTTATCTTCAGGTTTGTTGCCTGTCATCACCATTTTGTCAGCATTAACAACGACGATGTAATCGCCGGTATCAACGTGCGGTGTATAAATGGGCTTGTTTTTGCCACGGAGTCTGAGAGCGATTTCGGCGGCAAGGCGGCCTACAACCTTATTAGTTGCATCCACAACATACCATTCACGCTTCACTTCAAGCGGCTTAGCCGAGAAGGTTTTCATTACGTTTCACCTATAAGCAGGATGATTAACCATCCAAAAATAATCATTAAAATCAACAACTAAGTTGTCGTTGACCACTTTAAGTACAACGGAACGAGCGATGACGAAAGGACAACGCTCCAACAGAGAGACCGTGGATTATATCGAAAAAACAATCACTTTTGCAAGTTAATAAGTAACAAGAATTCAAAAATCGGGATTTTGCTTACTAAAACATCTTCAAACTTAGAGTCAGTTGCAAATAGTTTGTTCACACAGATGACTCGTCAAAAAATATCGAAAGCCTTACCCGGACTCTTCTGCTTTTTTAATTTTGCTATGAAACTATCTTGAATGCTCCTACAAAAGAGCTCGCACAGATTTTTCTCAGAACAACACTCAAACATAATCGACTCGCCTTGTTCTATTCTATTAGCTAGTACCTTGTATTCCTCTGACAAACCGGTAATTACTTCATCGATAGACTGATTCTCTTTAAAAATTTCAGGACTTTCTTTCGTTAACTGAGCAGCTAAATACTCCAAATCTATTCGCACAAATTGTTCTGTATCGTCCACACTCAATTGCGATAAATTTATTTTGGCCATCCATTTTTCTGATTCAGGATTCCACACAAAGGATGTGATTGGATTTGTGAAGTCCTCAGTTTCACAAAATGGAACTTGCAAATTTCCATACAACAATACTGCGTTTCGTTGGAAATCCGGTACACAAGAAAGTTTATCGTCCAGCTGCTTCTCTTCAAGGCCCAGTAGGCGAGCTTCTGTCTTTAAAAAAGCTTCGAATTGGGCCAGTATTCCTTCTTCGTAACGAAAGATCAAATCATAGGATTTTTCGACATCGGTTCCGTCTAATATAAAGGTGTAAGAATACAAGCTCGTTAACTCATCTTCTTCTATTGATGTCAAAGCATATGTATTTGGTAGATGAAACAAGTTAACGCCGACAAAAGGCTCAATTTCTTGTCCCGGAATCTTAGCCAATTCCCAACGATGTTTATTAATCTTCTGCTGTTGTTTATCCGAAGTTAGAAGTTTTGAAAACTCAACGGCACCAAGGATGTCTTTGGATGCGAACAAAAGCGGCAAGCATTTTGTGAATTCACCCGTTATTTCACAGTGAGCATCAACAGTCTTTTGATCATAGTCCTTGAAAATAACATACCTGTCTGCCAGTTCTTCCGCTAGTTTCTTTTCTCTATCAGAGGCGCCGGTGCCGGACATTAGCTTTGCCTGCAGGAGACGGGCGATACGAATACTGACATATTTTTGTTCTGTAAAAGCTAATTTCTCCGAGACTTTCATTTAAGTATTTCCAAAAATAATCCTGAGACGCATTTCATACGAAAGCAAACAAAAAGCCTCTCTTTTTTACTATTCGAAATACAGAGAAATAAAGTTGGACCTTTTGTTTAATATGGATTTACTACTTTGTCTATATTTCACCGGATCTCAGTACCTCTTTGCAAGAAATGCAAGCTTCTTTTTCATTTTTTGCGTCGCCTATTTTGCTGTTTGGGAACAAAATAGAATTCATACAAAACCTCAAATTTTTGACTGGAGACTTAAATGAAAAAAATCGCCGGTATCACTTTATCTGCCTTAATGTTTGTTGGTTCTGCCAATGCTTTGGAAACAGAGGTTGCGCCGAAAGTTACCGATATTTCGAATCACTCCCCAAAAACCGCTTTATATGTCGGTAACTCGTACAGCTTTTACAACTGCGGCGTCCATGGGTATGTCAGAGGGTTAGCAAAAGAAGCTAAGCTTCCTTGGAAAGCCAGAATCGAAACAATTTCCTCCGGCAAATTATCTTTTCATGATGTTGCCCAGTATTTGGCTCCACATGATGGAGATCCTTACGCCAAACTCGATGAAAACGGCAACTTAAAAGCTCCGATGTTTGACGTCGTTTTCCTGCAAGCCTTGTCCACTGAACCCATTAATCCAAAGCTTGTTCCTAATTGGAAGAAGTATTTAGCTAAGCATGTAGATACTATTAAGAAAGCAGGTTCAATACCGGTCGTTGTTATGACCTGGGCTAAACAAGATAAACCGGAAGACACTAAAAAACTGGCCGACGCTACAATAAATGAAGCTAATGCCAATGATGTTATTGTCTTACCCGTTGGACTTGCTTTTGCTGAAAGCCTGAAAAGAAAACCGGAACTTATCCTCCATCAGAAAGATAAGAGTCATCCGACTGCTGCCGGTTCATATTTGTACGGTGCAATGATCTACAGCCTCTTATTCAAGAAATCACCGGAAGGTTTTAAATATCTGGGAGAGTGTGAGAAACCTTTGAAACCCGAAGATGCAAAACACTTGCAGACGGTCGCCTGGGATGTCCTCAAAGAATTCTACGGTTGGAAAGATTAATTTGTCACTTTCATAATTAAGACTCCTTTTTCTCGAGTAGGAAACAGGAGTCTTTTAATTGAACGCAAATTTTCTAAACGAGACGCAATGTCGTTAACCAAAAATTTCAGCTACCTTAGGCATCAATTCTTCGGTAGTTTTTGAATTCATTTGTCCGATACGAAGTCTGCGATATAAAACATCCTCTGCACACAAGGCATACAAATGCTCTTTACAAAAGCGGGCGTAATCCAAAACTTGCTCGGCAACGTCTTTTCCTGCTCCCAGAGCCTTATCAAGAGCCTCCGGATCAAAATGATGTTCTCTTTCAATGGACATATACATGGTCGAGCATGGACGTTTGTAAATTAAGCCGGCATCAACCGCATAAGCCATAGCTTCTTCTGCACGGGCTCTATAAGTTGACCAGTTTCCTCCGACAACTGTGATTAAGTTTCTAAATTCAGTCAAAATGGTGTATCCATCTTCAGATTTTGGACGCGTTCCCAGTTGCTTATTAGGAACCGAATAGTCTTCCTCAAATGTCGATATGACATAACTATCCTCAATTGAAAACTCAAAATAAGGCTTCAACAGACTAACAATGTCGGTTGCCTTTTCCGGTTCTTTCACGTTCGTTTTACAGGGTGCTGATAGTTGTCCGAGTTCAACCACGTTATTCCAAGGAAGAGAAAATTTTGCATTCGTATTGACCATCGGGCAGAATAAACCGGCTTCTCCCTCGAAATGACGTTTTTCAATTACGACATGCTTATTCTTTACTGTAGTAAATAATGGTTTTGCATCCTCATAAACCATTGCCCGAATCGAATCTGCGCCGGTTCCGGCTGCATTGAACACCATTTTTGTTTTGACGTTGAACTGTTTTCCGGTTGCTTTGTCTTCGCATTTAACAACCGAAATATTTCCTTCGGCATCTCTTTCGAAACCGACAACCTGCATATAGTTCAAAGCTAAAGCCCCGTATTTCTCGGCCGTACGAATCAGCGATACGATCAAACGAGCATCATCAAAACACAATCCTGTAAAACTGACTCCGCCCTTCAACCCTTTTACTTTAACCTCAGGAAGCTTGCGAATAACTTCTTCAACCCTCAACCATGAAGGACAACCGATTTTGTAACCGCCATAAGACATTAAAATACCTAACAGCAAGGACGAGTAGTACAGAGGGCGCTCAAAATCTTTATAGCAAGGAATAATCAAAGGAACCGGGGTAACCAGATGAGGTGCATTCATTGCCAGATATTTGCTTTCTACCAGTTCTTTACGACGGCTTTTCATTAAAGCCGGCGTCCGAGGGCAGAAAGGCCCGTTTGCAATCAGTTTGGAGGAGTTGCCGGAAGCTCCCGAAGCAAAATCATTAGCGTCCAGTAGCAAAGTTTTAAAACCTCTGGATGCTGCATCTACCGCAATTCCTGTTCCGGTGGAACCGGCACCGATAATGACGATATCCCAATGCGTGTCCTCTGATAAACGTGCGAGATTTTTATCTCTGGACGAGGTCATCTTTATTTCTTGCATCCTTTGCTCCGGATAAATTTGTTGTAAGTTTGTCAATTATTAGCTGTTTAACATTCTATTAGCAAAAAAGAGATTCCTAAAAAAATCTTTGGTGATCTTGTTCTGTTTACCAATTTTTAACGATTTCTCAAAAACTCCTATCAGATTTATTTAATTGGCTAAAAAATATTTTTCTTTTGATTCAAGTGAGTTATGTTTGGAAGATTCAGTGAGATACGAAGAAGAGTACTAATAAAGAAACTCCTGGAGAGCTTAAGCTCCATACAGTCTTTCATTTTCTCGCTAACCCGCAGAAAAAACAAGGACTAACATTTTTCTGTGATCTGTGAAACAATAGAGTCACATACAACAATAAAGAAGGAGCATGTATGAAACTTCCCGTTCAAATTAGTTTTCATGGTATTGATCGCTCAGAAGCACTTGAAGCACTAATTAATAAAGAAGTCGAGGGTCTTCACAAATTTGATGCTGATCTCATCAGCTGCCGCGTCGCTGTCGAAAGCGAAGGTAAACACCAAAACCAGGGTCGTGAATGTAGCGTTCGCGTTTGCTTGAATGCCCCCGGACATGAATTCATCATGAACACTAAGAATGAGGACGCACATGCTGCAGTACGCGCAGCATTTGATTCTTTGACACGTCAGGTCAAAGATAACGCCCAAAAGAGAAGAGGAAACTAATTTGTTCTCGTAACAGATTTTTTTCTGACAACCGGCCATCTCGGCCGGTTTATTTTTGTCTTTTTTCAAAATGTTGGAATTTTCTTCCCTACGGGTTTTACTTTCATTTGGTTTCACAAACCCACAATTCCTAACACTAACAAAAGCGTTATTTTTGCAATTTGAGTTAAAGTAGCATCACCCAAAGTGTCCTTTATTTTTTGATATCGGATTAGCTCTATAGGGAAGTAAAAATCTTAACGGTAACTATGCAAATTCAAAAGAAAAAAGAAGAAATCAAAATCACCGGAGCCCGACAAAATAACTTAAAAAATATAAATGTCAGCTTCGATTACAACAAGTTTACTGTGGTCACCGGAGTTTCCGGTTCCGGCAAGTCTTCCCTGGTCTTTGACACTTTATATGCCGAAGGCCAAAGACGTTATGTTGAAACATTCAGTCCTTATGTCCGACAGTTCATGGATCGGATGGACAGACCGCACGTTGAAAAAATAGAAGGTGTGCCGCCTGCCATTGCAATTGATCAGACAAACCCTGTCAGAACTTCCCGATCTACGGTCGGTACGATGACCGAAATCAATGATCACTTAAAGATGCTCTTTGCTCAGACAGGAACATTGTATTGCCGTAAATGTGGTCATGAGGTCAGAGAAGAAAATCCTCAATCGATTTACTCGGCTTTGGAACAGGAGTTTAAAAACTACCCGGAAAACACTCGTTATTATGTTTGTTTTTCTATCGATGTTCCGAAAGACTTCCCTGTCGAAGATGTTGTTGCCGGACTTAGTGCCCAAGGTTATACGCATATCAATGTACCCGAAGGCTTAATTCAGGGCCCCGCTAAGATTGAAGTAATCGCCGGAAGATTCAAGGCATCTACTGACAAAAGCCGATTCCTGGAATCCCTTGAAAGCGCGTTACTTGCCGGTAAAGGCCATATTTATGTCAGATCAGAAACACCGGATGGAGAAAAATTAAAAACATGGAAATTCTCCGACCAGTTCTCGTGCTCCGAATGCGAAATAACTTATAACAAACCCCATGCTTCTACTTTTAGCTTCAACTCTCCTCTTGGAGCTTGTGAAGTATGTAAAGGATTCGGCAAAGTCATCGGTATTGATTACGGTTTGGTTATTCCTGATACTTCAAAGAGTTTGCGCGAAGGAGCTGTCAAGCCTTGGACAACTGCTTCTTTTGAAGACTGCCAGAAGGAATTGCTTGAATATGCACAAAATGCCGGCATTGATATCGATAAACCATACCGCGAACTTTCTAAAAAAGAACAAAAATGGGTTCTCGAAGGCGATCCGAAATGGACGAGCTTCCGTTCAAAAAAATGGTATGGAGTCAAACATTTCTTTGAATGGTTAGAAACAAAATCATACAAAATGCACGTTAGGGTAATGCTTTCACGTTACAGAGGCTATTCAGAATGCCCGTCATGTAATGGCGCCCGTCTGAAGCCCGATTCTCAGTTATGGAGAATCGGTTCAAAGAAATTGGCCGATAACACTCTTAAAGCAGATTCCACAGGCAAATACACCAGATTCCGTCCGGTCGGCAGTACCTTTAGTGAAAAGACCCTCCAGTCATTACCAGGCTTAAGCATGCATGACATCATGTTGCTCCCCATCGAAAGATTGAAGAAATTTTTCGATGAACTTCAACTAACACCGGAGCAGGAAAAAACCTGTGACTTACTTTTAAAAGAAATCAGAAACCGTTTTTCTTATCTTGTAGAAGTTGGTTTAGGCTACCTGACCCTTGACAGACAAAGTCGTACTTTGTCCGGTGGTGAAGTTCAACGCATTAATCTGACGACTGCGTTGGGAACATCCTTGGTAAATACTCTGTTTGTTCTTGATGAACCTTCCATCGGCTTACACCCGCAGGATATGGATCGGGTCAATTCCGTCATGAGAAAGCTCAAAGACGCCGGTAACACTTTGGTCGTCGTGGAACATGATCCGCAGGTCATGTTAGCAGCCGACCGGATTATTGATATGGGCCCTGGACCGGGCGCTGAAGGAGGCACAATTGTTTTTGACGGAACTCCTGAAGAAATTAAACAAAGCAAAGGATTAACCGGCAAATATCTCAGCGGCAAACTTAAAATCAATAAGCGTAAGCGTAAGAAAGTTAATCCGGCAGGCGATGCTTTGGTTCTTCTTGGTGCAAAGGAACACAACCTAAAGGATCTGGATATTCGTATTCCTCTTCAGCACCTTGTCTGCATTGCAGGCGTATCAGGCTCCGGTAAATCGACTCTTATTCAGGATATCCTCGTTCCTGCACTCAGACAGGAAAAAGGTCAACCGACTGAAGCTCCGGGGATGTTTGAGAGCCTTATCGGTGCAGACAAAGTCGATGATGTCGTATTCGTAGATCAGACTCCTATAGGCAAAACAACTCGAAGCAATCCGGCTTTGTTTGTCGGAGCTTTCGATACGATCCGCAGTCTTTTTGCTGCGGCTCCGCTCTCCGTTCAAAGAAGATATACGCCGGGCACTTTCAGCTTTAATTCAGGAACCGGTCGTTGTCCCACTTGTGAGGGAGCCGGGTATACCCATGAAGAAATGCAATTCCTTTCCGATGTTTACATTAAATGTCCTGACTGCGACGGAAAACGTTATCGTCAACAGACTTTGGATGTAAAACTTTTCCGTATGGGCCGTGAACTCAATATCGCTGAAGTTCTTGACTTGACTGTCAAACAAGCGTTGGACTTCTTTTGTGGGAACGAATCAATTACAAAAGCTCTTACTCCTTTAGTTAAGGTCGGCTTGGATTATTTAAAACTCGGCCAACCCGTTCCTACTCTGTCAGGTGGAGAAGCTCAACGGTTGAAGTTAGCCAAATACCTGGCTGAAGCATCCGAATATGAGCACTTGGAAAAGAACAAGCTTTTCGTCTTTGACGAACCCACAACCGGTCTGCATTTTGATGACACGGCAAAACTCATGGGCGCACTACGGGAGCTGGTTGATAATGGCAATTCAGTCGTTGTCGTTGAACATAACTTAGACGTTATTGACGGTTCTGATTGGATTATCGAACTTGGACCGGAAGGAGGAGACAAAGGAGGCAAAGAGCTATTTGCAGGTACACCTGATCATTTTGTCATCAAAGAGACTCCAACTGGAAAAGCTTTGGCTTCTTACCGTGCAGCCTTAAAAGCCGGTAATCCGACAGCTTATTTTGTTGATATGCCTGAGGTTCAAACATCCATCAATCCTTATCCTTCAGATGCTATTTCCATTGTTCACGCACGTGAGCATAACTTGAAGAATCTTTCCTTATCAATTCCGAGGAATAAGTTTACGGTGGTTACGGGTGTATCCGGCTCAGGCAAATCTACACTGGCATTCGATCTGATTTTCAATGAAGGACAAAGGCGGTATCTTGACTCTTTAAATGCGTTTGCGCGCTCGATGGTGCAACCTGCCAGCAGACCGGATGTTGATGCCATTTATGGTATACCGCCGACAGTTGCTATTGAGCAGAGGACCTCCCGTGGCGGACAGAAATCTACAGTAGCAACTCTGACGGAAATCTATCATTTCCTTCGCTTGATTTATTTGAAACTTGGTGTTCAATACTGTCCTGATTGCCAAATCCCGGTGCAACCTCAGAGTCCTGAGGCAATACTGAACCGAATCTCTGAAAAATACAGAGGCCAAGAAATCATGATTACTGCACCGGTCGTAAGAAACCGCAAAGGTACTTACAGAGAAGTCGGAGCCCGGGCTCATGCCAGAGGGTTTAAGAAAATGATAGTGGACGGAGAAATTGTCAGTACGTATAGATTCCCGGAACTTGACCGTTTCAAAGAACACAACCTGGATCTAGTCGTTTCAGAGCTGGCTGTCAGCTATGGCCACGACTATCAACTTGAAAAAGTACTTGCTGTCGCTTTGGATTACGGCAAAGGTGTTGTTGAAGTTCATTTCAACGGAGAAATTGAAACATTCTCTGTTAACAGATCTTGTCCGAATTGTGAAACCAGTTTCCCTCAGCTGGATCCGAGACTGTTTTCTTATAACTCTTCAATCGGTTGGTGCCCTTCCTGTCAAGGCTACGGTTTGGGTGTATTCCAGGATGCATTAAACAAAGAAGAAGTTGATGAGAAAGATACAGCAACATTAAAAGCCTCAGCCAACTGTACGGAGTGTAATGGTACTCGTCTGAACAGAGTGGCTCGTAATGTTCTCTTTTATGAAAAATCCATTACCGATATTTCATGTATGACTGTTTTAGAAGCAGAAGCTTATTTCAAAGATTTAGCTCAAGCTGTTAAAGCAGATAAGAGAGAAGATGCCATTGCTTCTGAGGCAATTAAAGAAATTCTTTCCAGATTGAGTTTCTTAAAAGAAGTCGGACTTTCTTACCTTTCGTTAAACCGCTCAGCTCCAACGTTATCCGGAGGAGAAGCTCAGAGAATCAGACTGGCGTCCCAGCTTGGCACCAACCTTCAGGGAGTTTGCTACGTATTGGATGAACCAACCATAGGACTTCATCCGAGAGATAACAAGATGCTTCTTTCTGCTCTGGATAAATTGGCTGATAAAGGGAATTCTCTTATTGTTGTTGAACACGACGAGGATACTATTCGTCGCGCCGATCATGTTATCGATATCGGGCCGGGTGCCGGTGCACGTGGCGGTCAGCTTATCCTCAATGGTACCGTCGAAGAATTAATTGAAAATGCAGATAAGTCCTTGACCGGAAAATACCTGAAAGAACCGCTTCAGCATTCCGGAAAAGCTCCGACCCCGACAAAAGCGAAAGATCCTGTTGTGGAAGTCAAAGGAGCCTTCAAAAACAATCTGAAAGTTAAGTCCGTTAAGTTCCCGTTGAACCGATTGACTGTCGTAACCGGAGTCTCCGGCTCGGGCAAATCGACTTTATCCAGAGAAGTCCTCTTGAAGAGTTTAAAAAATGCAGTAGATGCCGGAAAAGATTCAAAAATCGAATTTGTCGGTTGTAAAGATCTTTTGGGATTTGAAAGTGTTGATCGCGTTTTAGAAGTCGACCAAACACCTATAGGCAAGACGCCTCGATCTTGTCCGGCCACTTATGTTGGCTTCTGGGATCAAATCAGAAAACTGTTTGCCGGTACGAATGAAGCCAAAGCCAGAGGTTATAACAACAGTCGTTTCTCTTTCAATGTTGCAGCAGGCCGATGCCCAGACTGCAACGGACAGGGATATAAGACCGTTGAAATGAGTTTCCTACCGGATGTCCGGGTCAATTGTGAAACATGCAATTCGATGAGATTTAATGATGAAACATTGGCTGTAACCTGGAAAGGTAAGAATATTGGTGAAGTCTTAAAAATGGATGTTGATGAAGCCGTTGAATTCTTTGCTTCTCAACCGTCTATTGCTCATCCTTTGAAACTCATGAAAGACGTCGGACTAGGATATCTAACCCTGGGCCAGCCATCTCCTACCTTGTCCGGCGGCGAGGCTCAAAGAATTAAGTTAGTTTCCGAGCTTACCAAGGTCAAGGACGACATCACGCTAAGAGGCCGAAAACCTCCTCATACTTTCTATGTGTTAGATGAACCAACTGTAGGCCTTCACATGGCAGACGTGGACAAGCTTATCAAGGTTCTTCAACGACTTGTCAAGGCAGGAAACACTGTGGTCGTCATTGAACATAATTTGGATGTGATGGCAGAAGCCGACTGGATAATAGACATGGGGCCGGAAGGCGGTGAAGGAGGCGGTAATGTAGTTTTTGCCGGACCTCCTGAAACACTCGTTAAGCAGTCCACCTACACGGCGGAGGCTCTGAAAGAGTTTCTTAATAGATAAGTTCAAAGAGTTCCATTTATGGAGCTCTTTGTTCGTAATGGGTTTATTGGTTTTTAAGATTTTCCCGTCTTAGGATCGCCGTTACATTTTACTCATGGTGGGTTCCTATAATTTTTCCCAGGGATGCAGGGACAAGCGGTGCCGTGCAAATACAGCGAAAGCTAACTCGGGAGAACACGGTGAATGAACACTATGAAAAAGGTACATTAAGACTTTTAAGGTACATTTATAACCAGATGGAAAGATGCAGAAATCTTGATTTCAGCAATCTGGATATAACTTCTTCTCAAGCCAGTGTAATGCTCTTTCTTCTCAAGAATAGAAATCGTCCAGTTACCCAGCAGAGCGTCCAATCGGCATTGATGCTATCTCATCCAACAATTACCGGTTTGATGCAACGGCTAGAATTTAAAGGATTTATTACTAGAGTAGCTTGCAAAGACGACAACAGATGCAAGTATGTTGTACTGACAGAAAAAGGTCTGGAAATAGAAAAAGCATTAAAAAGTAATGCTAAAAGCATGGAGAACAGGGCGTTAAAAGGCTTAACCACAAATGAGTTAGTGATCCTTGATCACTGTCTCAGAACAATTGCAGAAAACTTAAAAGACGACAACCAACAGTACATAGATTCTGTTGCTAAAAAAGCTATTCGAGATATGTTGGTAGCCGAAAATCAATAATTAGCCCGTTTTCAAAACAATTTGATAATTAAGTAATCTGGATTTTTGCATGGGCGTAGGAGGTCGTGCTTTGCAAAAATCCATTATTTGTTGTTATCTTTATTTTCTCCTCCTACAGTTGCTCTTCACCGTAACAAAACTTATATAAAGTATTTTCGTTGTAAAAGTCTCTCCTCTAAAGCTGGCGATAATCAGCTGAAGCCTGATTTTCCTGAATTTATTAGTCAACAAAGATTACCCGCTGGCACTTTCCCTAAATACCACAAATTGGCACGCAAATTGCGTAGATCCTTATAGGAAGCAAGCTGACAACTGAAAATTTTGTCTCACAAGGACTCTTCAGGACAACTTCTTAATCAAAAATTACTAAATGGCACCAAATAAAAACCTCTTTTTGGTGCATCTTAAGCACTAACTTAGTGCATTCAGCACCAAAATAAATCCATTCCAAGGAAAAAAAATGAAAGATCTTCTGATGATGAAAGGCGCAAAAACCTTAGTCGATGTCGCTACAAAAGTTAAACCCGGTGAACAGGTTCTTGTCGTCACAGACTATGCAAAAACTGACATTGCGAAAGCTGTCGCCACTGTAGCTCATGACCGAGGAGGTGAAGTAATGGTCCTTACAATGAAACCCAGGAAGCGTGCCGGTGAAGAACCTCCGGCAGCCGTAGCTGCCGCTATGAAAAAAGCAGATGTAGTTATAGTGCCGGTAAGCTATTCCATTACTCATACTCATGCTGTTAAGGACGCCGCAGCAGCTGGAGCGCGAATCATTGTCATGACGGACTTCACGCCGGAAGTAATGATGCATGGAGGTATAGAAGCAGATTTTGATCAAATAAAGCCAACTTGCATTGCAATGGCCAAAGCTTTAGAGGATGCCAATGAAATTCATGTAACCTCCCCGGGAGGAACGGACCTTACTTTTAAAACCGGAGGAAGACGCGGCAATGCTTTATATTGCGTAGTCGAAAAAGGTCAATTCTCAACTATTCCTACTATTGAAGCTAATACCACACCAATAGAAGGCACAGCAGAAGGAGTCATTGTGTGTGACGCCTCAATTCCTTATTTGGGGATCGGACTTGTCGACGAACCGGTCATCTGCAAAGTTGAAAAAGGCTTCATCACTGATATCCGGGGTGGAAGAGCAGCCGAGATTCTCAAAAAAGATCTTGCCGGTCATGGCGATAAAAATAGCTACAACATTGCCGAACTTGGAATTGGTCTCAATCCTAAATGCCGAATGTGTGGAATTATGCTTGAAGATGAAGGCGTACTTGGAACTTGTCATATCGGTATCGGCACAAGTTTAACCTTAGGAGGAGTCACAAAAGCCCCGTGTCACTACGACCTCATTATGTGGCATCCAACCATTGTGGCAGATGGCAAAGTTATCTTCGATAAAGACAAACCTCTCGTATAAAACAAAACTCTTCTTTTACTTACTACTCATTCTCAAGGACTTCAAAAATGAAACGCAGAACCCTCTCCTCATGCCTATTGGCGGCTTCCCTTCTTTCGTTGTCCTGCTTTGGAACAACTTCCATTGCAGCTGACTCTTATCCTACGAAGCCAATTCTTACCATTGTTCCATTCAGCGCAGGCGGCGGAAACGACATCCTTCTTAGAGTCATGGGGAAATATGCGCAGAAACATCTGGGTCAAAGTCTCACAATCGATAACAAGCCGGGAGCCGGCGGGCAAATTGGATGGACTCTATTAGCAAAGGCCAGACCTGACGGCTACACTATTGGCGCAGCATCTCTGCCATCTATGATCATGATCAAAGAATTACGCAAGAATGTGCCGTTTGCCATGAAGGATTTTGATTTTATTGCTGCCGTACAGACTGATCCAATCGTTTGGGTCGTCAAAGAAGACAGTCCCTTTAAAACAGTTGAAGATGTGGTAAACGCTGCTAAAACAAGAGTGCTCAACGTAGCCGGCGATGGTCCCCAATCGAATGTCCAACTTCAGCATCTGTTAGCAGAAAAAGAAGGAGGATTTAAAACGAACTTTGTCTCGTTTAACGGTTCAGGTAAAGCTTTGACGGCCTTAATGGGCGGAAAAGTTGACTTGTGCGCGTCTACTCTTTCTGCTGCTGATAAACAGCTTGCAAACGGCTTAAGGATGCTTGTGGTTTTCTCCGATCAAAGAGTTGGTGATACACCAACGGCAAATGAAAGTTTTAAAAAACCTATCGCATCCGTCGGAGCGGCTATCCGGGGCATCTGCGCCCCTAAGGGTCTGCCGGCTGATGCAAAAGCAAAGTTGGAAAACGGCATCAAAAAGATTTGTGAAGATCCTGAGTTTCTCGCAGAAGCCAAAAAGATGAAGCTTGACATTGGTTTCAAAGGGGCTCAAGAAACACAAGCAATTGTGGAACAGACCTCCAAACTAGTCTCTGAAAACAAAGACTTGTTCTAATTCATCGCAAGGATGATGTCATGGAAACAAAAGAAATCAGGAAAGAAGTTTTTTTAGCGGTGCTTCTCATCTTTTCCAGCATGTTAATTTTGTGGCAGAGCTATGACTACGAAGCAGAATCACGACAATTTCCGGTCTTTCTGGGATGGCTATATTTGTTATTCTCCGGCATTAACTTGATTCGTGTAGTTCCGCTATTTGCCAAACTTTCTTGCGTTTCCGATAAGTTTGAGAAAACGACTTTTCTTCCGCTTCTTGTTCTTGCTTCTGTGAGTCTATACACCTTAATGATTCCATGGATCGGCTACTACCCGGCAACCGGACTCTTTCTTCTCATCTTCATGCTTACATTCGGATTTTGGAAAAAAAGAGGCAAACAATACCTGCTGGCAGTGGCCGCCTTCCTGGTAATCGTCTATCTGTTTTTTTCCATCGTGTTAGGCACTCGGCTTCCGACAGGTGAATTATGGGGACTGTAAGGAGACTGACATGGACTTTTCTGTAATTGCTTCCTCTTTGATTCAAGCTCTTGCCCCCGAGATGTTAATAATGATCCTTCTCGGCACTGTACTGGGCGTCATTGTCGGATCTCTTCCGGGATTAACCAGCACGATGGGAGTAGCGTTGTTAGTGCCATTTACATTCGGAATGAATCCTGCCATGGGACTGGCTTTGTTAGGTGCTATATATGCATCTTCGAGTTATGCCGGATCCATAAGTGCCATCCTACTAAACATACCGGGGACGCCGTCAAACTGCTGTACGCTTCTGGACGGTTATCCAATGACCAAGAAAGGCCAGGCTTCCCGCGCTATTGCACTGTCAACTATCGGTTCTGCGGTAGGCGGCCTGATCTCTGTGGTCGCACTACTTTTTCTTGCACCTCCGTTAGCCATCCTCGCACTTGAATTCGGTCCTCAGGAATACTTCATGATGGCATTGTTCGGCGTTGCAATTATTGCAACGCTATCTGAAAAGAATTTAATCAAAGGGTTGATTGCCGGCCTCTTCGGTTTGCTCCTTTCTATTGTCGGAATGCACCCGCTTACCGGTGAAGCAAGATTTACGTTTGATCTACCCGAATTATTTAACGGTCTCTCGCTTGTGACAGCTCTTATCGGACTTTACTCTCTCCCCGAGGTTGTCAGTATGTTGAAAGAAAAAGGAAACACCTCTTCAAGCGATAAAGTTGAAGTATCGGGAATTTGTTCCTCCATGAAAGAACTTCTTCACTACAAACTTCTAACGCTAAGAGCTTCTATCATCGGTATCATCATCGGCATTGTTCCCGGTGCCGGTCAATCTATTGCATCTTTTATTGCTTACGATGATGCTAGAAAGAGCTCAAAGAATCCGGAAGAGTTCGGTACAGGATGTCCGGAAGGTGTGGTGGCTTCCGAGGTTTCTAATAATGCTGTGGTCGGAGGCTCTTTGGTGCCTGCTTTTACACTAGGAATTCCGGGAAACGCAGTCTCTGCAGTTTTGATCTCCGGCTTACTGATTCATGGAATTCAGCCGGGTCCAAGTTTATTTGCAGATAATTCAGAAATCGTTTACAGCTTTATTTTCAGTTTATTCATTGCCAACATTGCCTTTATACCCATAGGGATCTTCTGCGCCAAATACTGTGTCAAACTTCTTCAAATGCCCAAAGAAATAATGGCGGCTCTCGTTCTTGGACTCTCAGTTATCGGCTCATACGCCGTCAACGGGTCTATGGTAGAAGTTTGGGTAATGGTTGCATTCGGTGCTCTGGGCAACTTCATGAAATATTTTAATTTACCCAGAGAGCCATTGGTCCTGGGACTAGTCCTTGGCACCATGGCTGAAAGCGAACTGGCGCGAGCCTTAGCGTTGGTTCAAGGCGATATAGGTCGGTTGACTATCGGAATCCTGACAAGTCCGATCTGTCTGCTCATGATCGCTTTGATTCTTTATTCAGTTGCTCATTCCTTGTTGAAAAGAAAAAAATCACTTGTTCAAGCAGATATTAAGGAACCTATTCCGGATGCGAATTAACTTTTTTCAGTCTCTCTCGCAAACCTACCGAAGAGTTGCGCTATATGAAAGGAAATGTAAATAGTAAATTGATCCGGTCAACCACCTCTTACAACTCCACACTTTCAGCCAGCTTATTTTGAAAGAAGAGTAAATTAGGAGGGACGGTTACCAAACTGTGAACAAATTCTCTCACCTTTTTCTAACCGACAAGTTTACCTATAACTAATCTATATCCAAATGTTGACCTATGTGCACCGCATAGGTCAACGTATCTGCAATTTAAAATCGGTTCTTTTATTGTGTTGCGGTATAAAAAACTGATAATTTCAACATCTCACGCCGTTACTTTTGAATGTTCCATCTTTTGCAAAAAATGCTCCTGGCTCTCCGAAAGATTCAAATTAAAGCTTCCTGCAAATTTAAGAGCGCCATTTCTAACATGCTCTATTTACCTTGCGATCCTTTCATATACTCAAATTTGAACATTTCCACTTGTCTGAAAAGCAGGTTACCTTTCTTTCCTCCAATACCATTTATACTGCTCCCGACTTGCAGGAATCGGCGTTTAAAATTGTCTGTGAAACAAACCTGAAATTAACGAAGTTTCATTAATTAATGGATTTAGAGGAGGAACCGAGTTAAAAAGCCTGGCGATTTTACTTGAAACTAAACTCGCACCTCACATAAAAAATAAGAAGTCCTGAGCAGATGAAAGAAAATACGATAATCTTTTCAGAAAGTAGGGAGAAATTGAATGAAGTATTACTCCCAAGTAGAGAGGGGTTTTGCCTTAAGCTAAAGTTTGCCTCTTTGATTCTTTCCTGCTTTTTTTCCTTATCACATGCTCATGCATCTGACTGGGTAGTTAAAGCCCAAACCGTTGGAGAGTCGGAATCGATTATCGACACTATTGTTACGACACTCGATCACCTAAGAGACACTTTTCCATTCGAACATTTTTTTCTTGAATACTCTGACAACAAAACTTTCAAAAATTCTTTCTCTATCCAAAAAGGCTTATTGTTCATCACTGATGCTTTAACTTTTGCAGAATTGTCAGAAAAGTATGGGGCTTGGGCTTTCGCAGCAATGAAACATCCTTTGGCAAAAGATGCGGAGCACTCCTCCGGAGCCGTTTTCATCACTAAATCTGACCGGAAAGACATCTCGAGCCTCAAAGATTTGGAAGGGACAGCTGTTCTGGCAGCAGAGCCGGCTCTTTCCCCATCGTACCCTATGGCACTTCGAGAATTGGAAAGAGTATTCGGCGACAACCAGGTATTTCAATCAACTAAACTAATTGCATCGCCGGTTGAACAGGTTGTCCATGAAATCTTGGCCGGAAAGGCCGATGTTGGAATTGTTGATACCTGTTTGCTCGAAGGAATGATAGAACAAGGCAATATTCCTGAAAATTCTATAAAAGTAATCGGGGCAAAAGGAGGGGCTGATCTTAAATGCTTTCATTCGACAGATCTTTATCCTGGTTGGGTATTTGCTGTGGCTTACCCAAGAAACAAAATGGACGTTTCTGAGATTGAAGGCATTGCCAATATGGTTGAGGCATTAAAGAGTGTACCTCAACTAAATACCACGATGGAGTGGACAACACCCTCGGACAATACAGAGATCTTGGAACTGAAAAATAGTCTGGAAAAGCTTAAAAATCGCCAAAAAACTATCCGCTCCTTTATCGAAGAATATAAGTACGTTATTTGGATATCGTTTTTGGTATTAGTCGGTATTTTGAGCCATAGCCTATATGCCGAATGGCTTGTACGAAGGAAGACCAAAGAGCTCAGGCAAACTATACAAGAAAAGGAAGAACTAGAAAAAAAAGTCTCCGAGGAAAGGGAAAAAATGGAGCATTTAGAGAAAATGGGCATTGTTTCCCAGATGTCTTCACTTATTGCTCATGAGCTTCAGCAACCTTTGAATGCAATTGTTAATTACGCCCGAGGCCTCAGGCTTTTGAAAGAAAAAGGACGCTTAAGCGATGATAAGTTCCATACAGCTGTCTGCGAAATAAGTGAACAGGGACTACAAGCCTCAGCTATCGTCAATAAAGTAAGGAACTATTCCAAGCACCACGGCTCTAAAAAGGTTTGCATTAGGATTTTTGATTTTCTTCAATTGACCGATGAAAAGTTCTGTCGCGTTCGTAATTGCTCAATTCCTATCGAAATTTCAGGCAATCGAGACCTCTTAGTGGAAGCTGATTTACTTGAACTTGAACTTTTGGTCGTGAATTTGCTAAAGAACAGCTGTGAGGCCCTGGAAGAATCTGGAATGAAAAAGGGGACGATTTTTATTAAAGTCATTGAAAAAGACGGCCGAGCATTAATTAGCTTCTGTGATACTGCCTCACCAATCGATAAAAAAACTCTACGTAATCTCTTCACTCCGGGCCTCTCTAGTAAAAAGAATGGCCTTGGACTAGGATTAAGTCTTTGTCAGAAAATTGCCGAAGCCCATGGAGGAAGTCTTAAAGCGAGTCAAGACAGTCAAAATAAACTCATTTTTACACTTGAACTTCCCATATATTCAGAAAATTTATCATGACAGTGATTCTAGAACCTACCGAAAGAAGAATTCTTCAAAATCCTCTGGAAAATCCGCAAATCCTCATCAGAATCGTAGACGACAACGCGGCTACATGTAAATCTTTGGAATTTTTTCTCGAAGCTTTAGGTTATCAAGTAAAAATATGGAACGACCCCGAAACGTTCCTCAGAGAATATGAACAATTCAAAGAGGATGGCTGTCTTCTCTTAGACATTCGAATGCCAAACATCAGTGGCATCGAACTTCATGATATTTTGATCAAAAAAAATTTTCGTCTTCCCATCATCTTTCTAACCGGGCACGGAGATGTGGAAATGGCAGTGGATTCGGTCAAGAAAGGCGCTTTTAATTTCCTTCTTAAGCCCTCTAATGAAAAAAAACTGACTGAGACTATTGCGGGAGCCGTTCAACTTAGTCTAGAGAGGCATTTGAAAGAAAACAAGAAAATTATTTTCCAGGAAGTCTATGACTCCTTAACCAGCAGAGAAAAAGAGGTAATCAGACTGGTGGCTAAAGGAAAACTCAACAAGATGATCGCCTCAGACTTGCACATATCAGAAAAAACTGTTCAACAACACAGAAGTGTAGCTTGTCATAAGCTTGCCGTTAGAAGCGTCCCGGAATTAGTTGAGTTCTTAAACATAATAGATAACTAGAGAATGCCATGACAGAAACAGCAATTACTAGAAGGATGTTTACCGCACTTTTCGTAAATACACTATGTTTCTCTTCTTTTGTTTATGGTTCGGAGCCTTTAACATATGAAACCGATATTGTGGTCATTGGCTCAGGTGCAGCAGGCTTATCAGCTGCACTCAGTGCAGCTGGCCTCGGTAAAAGTGTCCTTATTTTAGAAAAAATGCCTGTCATAGGAGGAAATACTCTTCTATCTACAGGACTAATTAACGCTCCTGATCCGGAACGTCAAAAACAATTTAAGATTGATGATTCCAACGAGTTATTTTTCAAACAGACTTACGAAGCAGGACACAGGAAAGGTAATACAGAGCTAATTCAGGTGCTGGTAGACAAAGCACTCCCCACAATACAATGGCTCGAACAATTTGGTATTCAATTTAAGGAAGAGGTGATACAAATTTACGGCGGAATCTGGCCTCGTGGACATAATCCCAAGGTCTCTCACGGAAGAGGATACGTAAACTTCCTGTCTAAGGCCTGCAAAGAGAAAGGAATCCCAATTAAAACTCATACCCAGGCGCTTAGCCTTCTGTTTGAAACAGAAGAAGGGAAAAAGAAAATTGTTGGCGTCAAGGCTCTGTCCAACAATATTCCCGTCGAGTTTAAAAGCAAGAATGGAGTAATTATTGCCACGGGAGGATTTTCAGCGAATCTAAAATTATGCTCGCAATTGGATCCTCGTCTCAAGGGTATGAAATATACAGGTTCCCCTTCCGCTACCGGTGATATTTTTAAAGCGGTTCAGGAAGTGGGCGGCCAACTCAAAGACCTTGAACAAATACAATGCAATCTTGGGCCGATTGATAAATTCACATACCGCTCTGGCTATCACACAGATGTTAAAAGACATATCCTGGTTAATAACAAAGGAAAACGCTTTGTAGCAGAGGACGGGTTACGTGATATTTTGAGAGATGCGGTGCTAGCCCAACCCGGAGGAGAAGTTTTTATCCTGGTAGACAGTGATGGATACCAAGCTCTAAGTTCAAGGTTTCAGCAAAACGGTGCCACTAGTGAAAATCTGGGTTATGGTTGGAAAGCGGACTCAATAAAAAAACTCGCGGACAAGATGAAAGTTTCTAGCAAAAATCTGGAAGAGGCAGTAGCTCAATACAATGCCGCAGTCGATAGCAAAAAAGATGTTTTTGGACGCGAGCCTTGGATGTTGGTCAAGAAAATTTCAAAGCCTCCTTTTTATGCAACTAAAGCTCGTATGGCTATTCACTATACGATGGGTGGAATAGTTATCGATACTAAAGCACGAGTACTGGATAACGATAATAAACCCATAGAGAACCTTTATGCTGCCGGTGAAGTGACAACAGGTATTCACGGCACGAATCGAGTCGGAGGAAATGGTATTCTAGATGCATTCGTTTTTGGGAAGATTGCCGGCGAATCGGCTGCGAATAATAAAAATGCTTATTGATATCCGATAATCTTCGGATATGGAAAACGGTCTAATTACTCTAAAGTTTCTCCATCGAGATTTATACGAGGATATTTTTCTTAGGAGAACTTCAATGATTGTAAGAACAGCCCTTTCCTTGTCCATTTCATTGGCACTTGCAATGTCAGCAAATGCCGCTCTTAAAGACGGCACCTATACCACAGAGGCTCTAGGTCATAATTCACCCATGACCGTCAAAGTAACCATTAAGAGTGGCAAAATTTCAGCTATTGATAGCTCGGCCAACATGGAAACAAGAGGCGTTGGCCAGTTCGCACTAGACAAACTTTCTCAAGAAATTGTTAAGAAGCAGTCTATCGGCGTGGACAATGTAACAGGAGCCACTATTTCGAGCTTTGCAGTTAAGGGAGCCGTCAAAAAAGCACTTCAGCAAGCTGGTGCAACCCCTGAGGAGCTCAAGGCCTTCTCCAAGAAGACAGATGTTGTTTCAACAACTCCTCTTAAAGTTAATGCCAACGTCGCTATCATTGGCGGAGGTGGTACAGGTTTGGCCGCAGCTGTATCAGCACTTGAGAATGGTGCTAAAAAAGTTGTAATCCTTGAAAAACTTGGCTATCTCGGAGGCTCCACTCAAGTTTCCGGAGGCGCATTAAACGCCGTAGATGATAAGAGACAGAAAGCGCAAGGCATTAAAGACTCTATTCAAACACACTATGAGAGCACTATGAAAGGTGGTCACAATGTCGGTGAACCTGCCTTGGTGCATTATTTAACAGACAACGCCTACCCAACCGTAGAATGGATGGAAAAACAAGGCGTCAAATTCAAAGACCAGATTGGGGCTGCTACAGGCTCTTTGGGACAACGTTCTCACTATGGCGTAGAAGGTTCAGGCTGGGCTTACACCCATATATTTGAGAATGTTCTCAAGAAATATGGAGATCGCGTAGAAATCTTTACCGATACTCCTGCGACACAAATTTTAGTAAAAGATGGCAAAGTCATAGGCGTTAAAGCGCTAAGAAAAGGCAAACAACCCGTCACAGTTAACGCTCCGAGCGTCATCTTGGCAACTGGTGGATTCGGAGCAAACATTGATTACCGCCAAAAAGTTAATACCGGCGTATGGAAGAATGTCTCACTGGACAAGAATATTGGAACAACCAACATCAACAAGGCCGCACAAGGAGATGGTTTGATTTTAGCCGAAAAAATCGGCGCCGATGTCATCGGTCTTTCTGACATCCAGCTGCATCCGGCAGGTACGCCCGGCACCGGTTTAATGCAAGACATCATTACTGATGGTAGAAACAGACTCTTCGTCAATACTAACGGTGACCGCTTCGTCTCTGAAGGAGCTCCTCGAGATAAATTGTGTAATGCCATTTTTGCTCAGCCTGGAAAGACCTATTGGCTTGTTATGAACAAGCTTCGCTTTCCTGATGAATCTAAAACAAACAGCTTCGGTGTCTCCATGACAGATATGCTGAAGCTTGGTAGAGTCCAGAAAGCAGCGAATCTTAAAGAGCTTGCCAAGGCAATGAATGTGCCTTATGAACATCTCAAGGCTAGTGTTGACGAATACAACAAAGCCATTGAAAACAAAGGCAAACCTGACAAATATGGATTTATCGCAACCAACACTGACGACGCTAAGATGGTCGATGGTCCGTGGTACGCATGTAAGAAAGTTCCCACGGTTCACCACACTATGGGTGGCGTACACATCAATACAAATGCTCAGGTCCTTGGTAAAGATGGTAAACCAATCAAAGGTCTCTATGCTGCAGGCGAAGTCACCGGAGGTATTCATGGAGCAAATCGTTTAGGTGGAAATGCTATAGCAGATGTATTTACATTCGGTCGTCAAGCAGGAGCCTCGGCAGCTAAGAATCTTTAAACAGAATTCTCATTAACCTTTAGATTAGGAGGGAGCATAATAAATTTTGTGCCTCTCCTAAATTCATAAGTTAGATCACTTTTGGAAGAACTGTTCGCATGTAGAACGTAGTGGAACAAGCGAACAGCCCTTCCGGAGTTTTCGCTCATTCCCTCTTCTCCTTCTATCACTGCTAAACCGATCTTCAAACATTACAACGAATTGAAGCATCACCCTGCGCCATCTAAACACTGATTTACTCTAGTCTTTAGTGGCGTTTTTTTGGCCATATGGGTGCATATCTGAATATAAATTCATATCTCTTATTGCAAAATATGAAAAACCTTATTGATTAACCGGCATAAAAAATTATTCTTTCACTCGTTCTTGAAGTTTTTTCTGGTAGGAATAATACCCATCTACTTGATTTCATTTACTTTTTTCTTTAGTAGCAAAACGACCGAAATCCAATCATCAAGTTGTTGCAGATACTTCAAAAAACTTTTGCGGTATGCACATTGAGCTCATCTAGAGCTCAACTATAGCATTAGACATCCACGCCGTTGGAATTACCCAATAACAATTATTTGCAACGTAAATAAGATGAATATAAAGCTAAAGAAGCTCATGATAGCCACAACCTTGCCAGGCAAGTCATCTTTAATTGTGAGCAAAAACTTTTTGTTGATAACTCATTCAACTTTGCAAATATTAACAGCCAACAGGAACTCCTCTGAGAGGTGTGTCCGCGAGTATTTCATTACTTACAACTTTTTTCCTCAACTCAACTTTTTTCCTCAACTCAACCTTTGGAGATAACATGAAAAAACTTTTATTTGTTCTTATGTGTACGTCCTTACCCGCCTTTGCTTCCTCCAATGTCACACTTTATGGAAG
Source organism: uncultured Turicimonas sp. (assembly GCA_947854175.1). Taxonomy (GTDB): domain Bacteria; phylum Pseudomonadota; class Gammaproteobacteria; order Burkholderiales; family Burkholderiaceae_F; genus Turicimonas. The sequence continues at coordinate 23,307 of CANTYJ010000065.1, forward strand.
AATTGATGCAAGTGCTGTAGTCGGAAAAGTCAAAGGACAAGATACAACTATCCAAGAACAGTCAGGATTTACTTCAGGCTCTAGATATGGAATACAAGGTGTGGAAGACCTTGGAAACAGCTATAAGGTAGGTTTTATTTTAGAAAATGGTTTTTCAGTAGATGATGGTGCTGCTGGCTCAGCCGGCTCCGCCTTTAACCGTGAGGCTTCTCTCTTTATTCAAGGTGGTTTCGGAAAACTTATTTTTGGCCGTCTTGGAACATTAGGATTTGCTCAGTCAACCGGAATTCGTACCGGCTGGGTCTTTGGCGTTACCCACGGAGGGAGCAAATTAACGTCAACCTTAAAACAATCTATGGGACGTGTAAATAACGGAATTGCTTATCAGACACCGGGTTACAAAGGTTTTTCGCTTCACGCCATGTACTCTAACGGCATAAGCGAAGATGAAAGTAAATGGTCTGATAATGATCATTATTACGGTGTGGGCATCCGTTATTCAGGTTCTGAACTTAAAGGCAGTCTGATCTTCGAAAGCCGCGATTATAAGAGCTCAACAAAGAAGCAAGACAACTGGAACCTATTGACGTTTGGTGCTCAGTACAAAACAAAATATGTAACTCCGATGTTCTTTTACCAATATTCCTGGCAGAACAATAATTTCAGACAACACACAATCGCTTTAAGTGGTAAATCTCCGCTCGCAGGAGGCGATATCTCATTAGGTGTTAAATATGTGTTCGCTAAAGCAGATGGTAAAGGAACATATGTGAAAACAAATGATCATGACAAAGCAGGTATCTTAAATATCGGCGCTAAGTATGACTATCCTTTGAGCAAGCGCTCTTCCGTTTATGCTTATGCAGGTTACAACACTGTAAGTAAAGCTTGGAACACTGACGCCAAACTTTCTTCAGACAATGGCTACCTTTATGCCGGTTGGCAAACAGCCGTTGGTTTATTACATCTTTTCTAATCTGAACCTGTAATTCTGGGTCAATCGGCCTTGGAAAACCGGGCCGATTGAAAAACTTATTGATATTTGGTGGGCAAATTCATTTTCAATATGCCTAGCTTTCTTCACTTCTTTGAAGTTCCATAACAATAGTCATTGAATATTTCCTCCGCTGAAGGAAGAATCCAGACGCCTGATCCATCCTTTTTTGTCACCTCTTTCAAACGAGATACCGTAGTTCCGCATGTCCATATTTTGTAATTTCTCATATGGGTACATAGACAACATTTTGTCTTTTCCTTTTCAGACTCATTGAACTCTTTCAAATAAGGACAATCTCCATGCGAGAGCATATAACCGTAAGACTCACAGTTGGGGCGGATATTATCTTGAATGCCGGGTGACTGCTTGAGCATCCGCATAAGATAACCAGTTGGAGAAGCATGATTTACAACCACCTCCTCTTCTTTTGCTTCGATGTATTGCTCCTTAACCGCATCAGGCAGTCCGCTTTCTTGAGAAATAGTAAATCGGGTTGCAACTTGGACGCCTTGTGCACCGGTTTCTTTCATAAAGTTGATTGCCTCGTTGCCATTAAAAATACCTCCGGCGCCAAGAACCGGTGTCTTCAATTTCTCGTCTTTAACCACATTGATGACATCTTTAACAATATCTGAAAGAGAAAAGCTTCTCCAGTCTTCTCCAAAGCCCAAATGGCCGCCCGCTAAAGGACCTTCAACGATGATGTAATCCAACTTTCTTCCGATAGAAGAAGTTCTTTTCAAAAAGAGTTTTAATGCCCTTGAGGATGAAACGACCAATCCAATGAGAGCATCATTAAAACGCGGATTTTCTTGTAAGAGTTTTAGGCTCGAAAGATGCAATCCTGCAGACATCGTGATCCCGTCAATTCCGGCATCTAAAGCAGCATTTAGGCGAGTTTTAAGCGTACCGATAGGGTCGTTCATCGTTAGTTTTTCCATGCAATTAACTAGAACAAGACCTTTACCTGTTGCCCTCTCCATTACAGACTTGTAATACAACTTAGAAGCTTCTCTTAATTCATTAAGATCGAATTTGACTTCGCTTTTATCTGCCTGATCGATTGTTTGTTTAAAGCGGAAAGTCTTTCCTTTAGTAAATTGAGTGCCGAATTCTCTGTCGACAACCGCCGGCAACATTGCATCAGACAAATGCGCAATGCCACCTAACTTCTCAATGGCTAAAACTAACCGGGATGTTGAAATATTAGTGCCCATACCTCCGACCATCAGCGGCGGATATTCTTTATTTCCCAGCTTTAATGAGAAATTGGCTAGATTGAACATATCTTTGTTCTCCTTATATTGCTAAACCATTTAAGAGCAATATAAGGATTCATCAGGGGCCGGAACAGGAAGAATTTTGAGGAGATATCCTAAAAATTTCAGTCTTTTTTCTGCGTCGAAACACTGTAAAATCGCGCGGGTTTTTACTTATCAAAACTCCACTAAACTGCCTGTCAAGTCATCGCCTTTTATCATTAAAGCTTAGGACCGGCGCTCTACAAACCACATCGCTATCGATGCCAACATCAACATCATCACTGATGGCATTAACGCCGAAATAAAGGATGGAACACTCTGAAGAACGCTGATAAAGGCAAAGATATTATTGAGTGCATAGTACAGAATGCCAATCATAATTCCACAGAATATTTTGATTGCCATACCGCCCGCTCTTGCACTCTGATAAGCAAAAGGCATTGCCAGGATCAGCATAACGAGGATAGCAAAGGGATAAAACATCTTTGACCAAAAGGCCGTCTCAAAAATCTTATACGTCTGCCCGTTGCTCTTTAAATATTCAATGTAGTGGTAAAGCTCTTGCAAAGACATGTATTCAGGCTTGACCATCAATAAGCCGAAAATGTTTCCGTCAAGATGCTTGCCCCACACTAATTCCGGAAAATAAGAAACTTCGATTTTTTCGTCAGTCGTTCCTTTAAAGTCTTTTGGAATCAAAGGGAACTTCTCTTCTTTAGCATCTTTTAATATCCAGCCTTGTGAGTCTGAATAACGTCCTTCTTTTGCTGTAACAATGGACGTCATGTCCCCTTTCGGATTGAAAACGTAAACCTTCCAGTTGTAAGCTGCTTCACCCGGTTTTAATCGTGAGACGTTCACAAAACGGATACTAGTGGGTTCGTTCTTATCGTTTCTAACAACATCTCGAACCCAAATGCCGGAATCAAGGTCTTTCCCGCTAAATGAGTCTCCGGTGATATCCAGCTTAGCTTCCTTTGAATAGCGATGTGCCGGAGGAGCAACATATTCTCCGATGGTAAACGCAAATAGGACCATCAGGATTCCGGGGAGCATCAGCATAGAAGCAAATCTCCATGGGCTCACCCCCGAGACTCTCATCACTGTAAACTGACTGGTAGCCGCCAATCTTGATAAAGTAAAAATTGCGCCGAGCATCACCGCAATAGGCAAGACCTGGTAACCGCGCATAGGGAGTACCAGGGCAGTTAACATGAAAGCCTGATAAATACTATAAGTCGTCCCGATTTTGCTTGATTGTCCGATTAAATCAAAAAAGGCAAACAACGCCACCAGAGCCAATAAAACAAATAAGCTGCTCTTTATAACTTGAACGAAGATAAGTTTAGTCAGAACTTTCATTTTCCGGCTCCCTTCGTTCTATTTTGAATTTTTCTAAACGGTGTCATGAACCAGTTGATGATAATAGAATCGATATGGCTGGTATTCATTGTCATCAAGCGGTAAAAAAGAAAGATGGTCAGTAAAACGAATGGTAAATTCATAAGAATGGTAGCTGACCAAACTTCCAGAGCTCCTTTAACAATCCAGGTTTTAAAAATTGACAGACTGTTCAGATACAAAATAAAGAAAAGTACTGCCGCCGTCTGACCATAATACTTTAATTGTCTTGGATTTGTATAAGATAAGGGGATACCAAGTAACGCAAGAATTACCGCAACTATCGGCCAGTTAATTCTCCAAAAAAGTTCCGCCTGAGCCTGTTTGCTTTTTTGAGCCAATACCAGGAGTTCCGGAAATTGCAAAGAATCGACTTTGTAATTAACTCTTCCGCTGGTGGGTGAAGTATCTAATCTAAGTTCGTAAGTTTTGAAGTCCGTGATTTGGACAGCTAGATTATCTGCCGGAACTTCATAGCGCTTTCCGTCATCCAAAACAATATATCGGTCTCCGTTCGGTCTTTCTTCAACCCGCCCTTTCTTAGAAGAAACAACTGTCTGAGCTCCATTTGGACTGGGCTCAGCCATAAATACCCTTTCAACAGTTTTGGCATCCTGATCCACTGCTTCAAGAAAGAATATCTGTTTACCGCTTTTTGCTTCGATGAATTGACCTGAAGAGAGTCTTGTTACATCGTCTCGTTGAGCAAATCTTTCTTTATAATCAGCAAGTTCCGCTCTTGACCAGGGTGAGATAACTAATGAGCACAGACCGACAAGAATAACGATTGGAATCGAAAACTTTAAAACTGGTTTAATCCACGATGCCAAACTGATGCCGCCGGCGGAAAACCATACAAACATTTCACTGTCACGCCAATATCTGTTTAACGTCATAAACACGGCAAGAAACAGAGCAAGAGTTATAAGCGGCGGTAAATTAACTAATGAAGAGTAAGCAACAACTTCAAGGATCGAGCTACTGTCATAACGTCCTCCGGCAGTTTGATTCAAAATCTGCACCAAGCCGATGGTAACAACAATAGAAAAGAGCACTGTAAATGCTCCGCCGGCAGTATTTTGAAGTTCCGAAATTAAAGATCGACGATAAATCATGCTCGAAAGTAACCAGATAAGAAGAAGCCCTGTTCTCTTTTAACAAACTGATAGTTTAACCCGAGCCAGAATTTATGAGTAGTTATTTACTCTGATGAATTGGATTCAAAAACATTATTTAACTCATTTACACCAAATTCCGGCACCGTGACAAGAAACTTCAGTAATACTTCCGTGATTCTCTACTCTTTTTGTTTCGGGTTTGACCT